>CAJYHU010000179.1 GCA_913774655.1 uncultured Luteibacter sp.
GCTGTTGCGGGGCATGGCCCAGATCGCCGCAACGGCTCGACATCCTGCGGGCCATGGTCGAAATAGTAGTCGCCGATCAGGCAACCGTACGGTTCACCGCCGAGCTGCCCGTATTCCTCTTCGTAGATCTTCTTGAAGATCGGGCTCTGGTCCCACGCCGCGCCCTTGTATCGTTTGAGCGTGCGGCCGAGTTCGGCTTTGGACAGGTTCATCACACGGATCTTCAGCTCGGTGCCCGTCTCGCTCTGGCTGACCAGGTGGTGGAGGCCGCGCCAGGTTCCTTCGACCCGCTGGAAGTCCGGATGGTGCAGGATGAGGTTCACCTGCTCGGACAGCTTGCGGTCGATCTCGGCGATGCAGGCCCGGATGGTCTCGGCGACATCGTCCGAGACGACGTCGCCGCCTTCGACGACCTGCGCCACGAGCGTCTGCACGGCCGAGGCCACCTCTTCACGCGCCCGCTCGTTGCGTGGCCGGAATGCCTTCGCAAGAAGCGCGCCGAAATCGTCCGTGCCTTCGTCGACGGTGCCCTGCGGCGCGGATTCCGCCCTCTGCGACTCGTTGGCCATGGCTCAGCCCTCCTCGCCATCGGACGGGGCGGCCGGCGCGAGCTCCGCCAGCAGCGAGGGGTCCCGCAAGGCCCGCGCGAGGAGACGCTCCGCGTCGACCTTTCCGTCGAGGTAGGTGTCGAGGTTGGCCAGACGGGTACGCGCCTCGAGCAGGCGGGCCAGCGGCGCCACCGAGCGGGCGATCGCCTCGGGGGAAAAATCATCCATATGGCGGAACGCCATCTCGACCTTCAGCTGCCCTTCTCCGCCCAGCGCATTAGGCACGTCGAACGACACCGCCGGCGCCACGGAAGCCATCCGGTCATTGAAGTTGTCGACGTCGTATTCCACCGCCTTGCGCTCGTCGAGGCCAGGAAGGTCCGCGGCGGCGCTACCGGAGAGATCGGCCATCACGCCGACGGTGAAGGGAATGCTCACCTTTTTCTGCGCGCCATTGAGCTCGACGTCGTATTCGATCTGCACCCGGGGTGGGCGATGTCGCGCAATGCGCTTCTGACTGCTTTCCATGGCGATTTCCTATCTGCTCCGCAGGTAATGGCCGACACGGCCTTTCGGTGTCGGACTAACCGATGGCTCGATCATGGACGACACCACCGCCGCGGGAGAAATCGTTCCTCCTGATATCAGGGATCGGCGCGCGTGATTCCTCCGGGCACGAGCGCCGTCGCATACGGCGCGCACGATAGCTCGGTCAAATCGTCACGTCCGTCATTTTTCATCCCGCCTATGATGACGCCCCGCCGTTGCCCTGCCCTGGCTCGCCCGGCATGATTCGACGCATGACCCTGCCTCCTTTTGTCGCTGAACCCGCCTCCCCGCCCGCCGGCAACGGAATGGTCGTCAACTGCGTCGCCTACCGGAACACCGGCGAGCGCATCGGCGACATCACGCTCGACGCCATCAGCGATATCCTGCAGCAGCCGGACACCTTCGTATGGGTCGGCCTGCACGAGCCGGACGAAGCCCTTCTGCTGAAGCTGCAGGAGGAGTTCAACCTTCACGACCTCGCCATCGAGGATGCCCAGCACGCCCACCAGCGCACCAAGATCGAGGCTTACGGCGACTCGCTGTTCATCGTGGCGCAGACCGCGCAGCTGGTCGGCGGCAACATCGCCTTTGGCGAAACGCAGATCTTTTTGGGCCGCCGTTATTTCGTCACCGTGCGCCACGGTGCCTCGCTATCCTACGCGCCCGCCCGCCGCAGCTGCGAGATGTCGCCGGAGCTGCTGGCACTGGGTCCGAGCTATGCGCTCTACGGCGTGCTGGATTTCATCGTCGATAATTTCCTGCCCATCGTGCGCGACTTCCGCGAAGAGCTGCACGAACTGGAAAACGACATCTTCGCCGAGACCTACAACCGGCAGACGATCAAGCGCCTGTATGACATGCAGCGCGAACTGATGACGCTTCGCCTGGCCGTCGTGCCCCTGCAGGATATCGTCGCGCAGCTGGTCCGCCTGCATCCCCACCTCATCCAGGACGAACTGCGCGCGTATTTCCGCGATATCTACGACCACGTCTTCCGCGTGAACGAATCGATCGCCGCGATGCGCGAAATGCTGGGCGCGGCGATCAGCGTGAACCTTTCGCTGGTGACTTTCGGCCAGAACGAAGTCATGAAAAAACTCGCCGGCTGGGCCGCGATGCTCGCCGCGCCGACGCTCATCACCAGCTGGTATGGCATGAACTTCGCACACATGCCTGAACTCAACCAGCCGTGGGCGTATCCGGCGATCATCTGCGTGGTCGCGTGCATCGTGGGCGGGATCTTCATCGCGTTGAAGAAGAATCGCTGGTTCTGACGCTGGAAGAAGGCTCTTCGCGCAAGTCAAAAGAACGGCGGCCTCGATGGGCCGCCGTCGTCGATGGATCACGCCAGGGAGCGGCTTATTTCGCCGTCCACTCCTTGAGCCACGCGTTCACCGTCTCGTGCCATTGCACGCTGTTCTGCGGTTTCAGCACCCAGTGGTTTTCATCCGGGAAATGCAGCAACTTGCTGGGAATGCCGCGACGCTGGAGCGCGGTGAACGCCCCCAGGCCCTGCGTGTCGGGGATACGGAAGTCATGGCCACCGTGGATGACCAGCATCGGCACGCGCCAGTCCTTGACGTGGTCGATCGGATTGAAGCGCTCGTAGTTGTCCGGATGATCGAACGGCGTGCCACCGTTTTCCTTCTCTTCGAACCAGAGTTCGTCGGTGTCGTAGTACATCGCCCGGGCGTCGAAGACGCCGTCGTGATCGACCAGGCACTTCCACGGCTGGTTCCACACACCGGCCATCCAGTAGACCATGTAGCCACCGTAGCTGGCGCCGAGCGCGCAGGCCCGGTTACCGTCGAGGAAGCGGTATTTCGACAAGGCGGCGCTCCAGCCGAGCTTGAGGTCTTCCAGCGGCTTGCCGCCCCAGTCGCCCGAGATGGATTCGGTAAACGCCTGGCCGTAGCCGGTCGAGCCATGGAAGTTGACCGTGACCACGGCAAATCCCTGTCCCGCGTAGGTCTGCGGGTTCCAGCGATAGCTCCAGCTGTTGGTCATGGCGCCCTGCGGGCCGCCATGGATGATGAAGGCCACCGGGTAGGTCTGGCCCTTCTTGAAGCCGACGGGCTTCACCACATAGCCCTGCACCGGCTCGTTGTTCCAGCCCTTGAAGGTGAAGAACTCGGGGTCGCCCATCAGCACGTTCTTCAGGCGCGTGGCGTTGAAGTGCGTGACCTGCCTGAGTCCCTTGCCCCGGGAATCGACGGTGTAAAGGTCGGCCGGGTGCTTGAGGTCGTCGCGCGCGAGCAGAATCTTCGACGCCCCGACGGCGAAGGCGGTCACCGCACCGTCGGAGACCAATGGCGTGGCCTTGCCGGAGGCCACGTCGATGGCGAACAGCGGATGTTGGCCGTTGTCGTCGGTGGTGGTGTAGAGGGTCTTGCCATCGGACGACACCTGCAGCGCGCCGGCCGAGCGATCCCACGACGGATCGATCTCGCGACGCGTGCCGGAGGCGAGATCGAGCGCCATGATGCCAAAGCGGTCGGCCTCCGAGCCCGGCTCCTTCATCGCCGTGTAGAAGAGCGTCTTGCCGTCCGGCGACACCAGGGGGTTCGCATCCCAGGCGAGGTTCTGGGCCGTGAGGTTGGCCGGCGCCGCCGAACCGTCGGCGGGCACGCTGTAGATGTCGAAATTGGTCGACCAGGGCTCGGTCTTGCCGGCGATGCGCACGTCGAAGTACACCGTCTTGCCGTCGGGCGAGAAGGTGAACTCGTCGTCACCGCCGAACGGCTTGCTCGGCACGTCGCCATCGATGCCCCGGCTCAGCAGCACCGGCGCCGACGGGGCGCGGGCGTCGGCGATGTAGAGCTGCGAGCGGCGTCCATCGGCCCAGGTGTCCCAGTGGCGAACGAAGAGCTTGTCGTAGACGGTGCCGGTGGATTTGTCCTTTTCGCGGCCGTCGAGGCGCTCCTTGGTGCAGGCCAGGTCGGCGCAGTCGGTGAAGACGTCGTAGCTCAGGAGCAGCCGCGCCCCGTCGGGCGACAGCTTGAAGGCGTTGACGTCCAGCGGGGCGTCGGTCACGGCCTCGCCCGCGCCCAGCGCCAGGGCAAGACTCTTGCCACCGTTACCGGCCTCGAAGGCGCGGTGAAACACCTGCGTCACCCCGTCTTTCGCGGCGGTGTAATAGATCGACCGGCCATCCGGCGCCCAGCGCGGCGATGAGCCCTTCTCGACGACCTTCACCGGCGACGCCGAGCCGTTGAGGTCGAGCACGTAGAGCGCCGTGGAGCCCTTGTTCGCCGCGTAGTCCGTCGAGCGCACCGAGAAGAGCGCATAGCGGCCATCCGGCGAGAGCTGCGAGTCGCCGACGCGATCCATCATCACCAGGTCGCGGATGGAGAAGGCGTGCTTCGCGCCGTCTTCCGCGCCCGCGGCCAGGGCCGGGCCGGTAGCCAGCGCGAGGGCCAGCGCGGCGAACAGTGGTTTCATGGGGAACTCCTTGCGGTGAGTGCGGGCACGGTAAGGGGCGTGGACCGCCGACGCAAGCGTGGGGGCGATGTCGTCATGGGTGTCGCGACGAACAGATAGACTCGTAAGGTAATGCATGAATATGCGCTTGGCGGCGGCATCTATCCGAATCGCGACGCGACCGGCATCCGGCTTGCCCCGACGACGGCCATTGAGATCGCGTACGCGAAGCTGTCGTCAAGCGCCCGGTATTGGACACGCTCTGACTATCGTGCAGAGGCGCTGGTCGCTCACAAATGCTTGTCGCGGCCACCCAGTGCCGCACCTGACGACGTTCCACGGATGGACGCAATGCGTCACATTCTGACGCATTGCGTCATACACCGGAAGCATGGTGTGATCAGATCAGCAAATGTGCGAGGCCGCCGCTTGTGAATTTCCCGGCCGTATGCAAAATCAGGTCGCCCATCGTGTAGGCTGGCCGTCGTTCCTGAATGGCACACTCCGTGCTTCCGGGAAACCGAGCGTCCTGGTCAGTCCTCGTATTCGTGATGAGGGGGAGCTGGATCGAACCGAAGGGGGACCATCCGGCACTAGAGCTCAGGGGCATCACAACCATGCGGTCCACCCATTTCCAATATCGAGGAAGCTACATGAAGACCATCCAGAAGGGTTTCACGCTCATCGAGCTGATGATCGTGGTCGCGATCATCGCTATCCTGGCTGCCATTGCTATCCCGCAGTATCAGGACTATACGAAGCGCGCCAAGGTATCTGAGGGGCTCGTGCTGGCAGACGCTGCCAAGTTGGCAGTGTCCGAGACCTATCAGGCCAAGGGCGCTTGGCCTGCCGACGAAAAGGCTGCCGGCTATACGACCGGACACAGCACTTACGTATCGACGATCGGCATCAAGGGTGGTGTGGTGACCATTACTTACGCGAACATCGATCCGAAAAACGTCGATAAGCAGACGATCATCCTGACGCCTACTGCCAGCGCTGGCGCCATCCAGTGGGACTGCAATGGCGGAGCCAAGCTCGGTGGCAAGCCCGGAACGCTCAACAACAAGTACGTCCCGGCCACCTGCCGCTCGTAACATCCTCCTTACAGAGTGCCAAAAAAAAGGGCCCACACGGGCCCTTTTTTTGATGTTGAATAAGCCGGTAGGGGCGGAGCTTGCTGCACGCCCCCCCCCCCAGCAAGTCCGGAAGATGGACTATCCGATTACTATCAGACTGCAGAAGTGAAACAGCCGGGCATGTTCAGAGCAGAAGACCTGTCTACCGTCTGGTTCAGCCGATATCTGCCGAGTCCAGCAATCCACGAGCCGGAGTCTCCTTGAACAACATTGGTCTTACTTCTCCGATCCAGCGCCACGGATCAACGCTGGTCATGCTGGCCATTTTACTTATCACGATAGTGGTCTATCTTCCAGGCCTTCATGGCCCTTTCCTGCTCGACGACATCGGCAATCTCGAGCCCATAACGCGGTGGATGGCGGGCGACCTAGGCTGGATGTCCGCTGTACTGGACAATAGATCAGGCCCTACAGGGCGCCCGATCAGCATGCTGAGCTTCCTCCTCGACGTGCGTCGCACGGGATCGCTAGACCCATTCACGTTCAAGCCGACCAACCTAGCAATACACCTTGTTTGCGGGTTGGCGGCCTGCGTTCTGACAAGGCAAGTACTGCAAGCTGCTCAATGGCCTGAGAGCGCTCTTAGATGGGTGCCCCTTGCTGTTATGGCGATTTGGCTCTGGATGCCAGTGCAGCTGAGTACTGTCCTGTACATCGTCCAGCGCATGGCGCAATTGTCGGCATTGTGGATGCTAGCAACGCTGGTCATTTATCTTGAAGCGCGGCGACGTTTAGCAATTCGAGTTTCAATCGGCCGCTTAGCCCTACTTTGGCTCGCCGTACCCATGGCGGCTCTACTCGCCGTGTTCAGCAAGGAAAATGGAGCACTGGCGCTTCCCCTTGCGGCGGTAGCGGAATACACGCTCTTCAGTCAGACCAACCGTCCTCGGGCCGTCTTACCATTTTTTGCCGCGACCGTCTTGCTGCCCGGCTTGTTGGTCTTAGGATACATTGCATATAACCCCCACTTTTTGAGCGGAGGCTATGCCTCTCGCGATTTCACTCTTAGCGAGCGGCTTCTTACCGAGCCTCGCATCTTGTGGGATTACCTCCAGACTGCGTTTCTACCTACAGGCGAACGCCTTGGGATTTATCACGACAACGTAAAAGTATCCACTGGACTATTTACTCCGTGGACCACCATTGTAGCGATCGGAGCATGGTTAGCCGTGATTGCGTCGGCGATCGTCTTTCGGCGAAAAGCGCCTGTTTTTACTTTCGGTGTTTTCGGATTCCTTGTCGCGCACCTTATGGAAAGTGGACCAGTGGCGCTTGAGTTGTATTTCGAGCATCGAAACTACCTTCCTTCGACATTCGCCATCATCGCGGTCATAGGCGCTATATACCCCCTGCTCTTTGGCACATCGAGAACGATATATTTCCACCGTACCGGCATAGCACTAATGGTGTCGGTAGCGCTTGTTTACGCCATGGGCACGCTTAACCAGGCTCTAGCGTGGTCAACCGAGCGAAGCTTTCTAGCACTACAGTACAGCTACAACCCCGATTCGCCGCGGCTCTTATCCGTCTTGGCCGCAAGCGCCATTCAGGCTGGAGACCTTCCTACCGCACTGCACTTTATCGACGAAGGGGAGCGATATAGCGAAGACTCTGAGCGCGGCACGTCAACGTTATGGCGCTTCATGGCCTACTGCGAATCGCAGACGAAACCTCCAGAATCCCTCTATGGCGAATTGGAGAGCCGAAATCACGGGCGAATCACCAACTATGGTATGACTGCATGGGATCTGCTGAGTGCGAAGGTAGAGCACAGTTGCCAGGGTCTCGACGCACCGCGCCTGGCCAGGGATGGACTGGCTTGGGTTGATAGGTCCGGACTGCCGCCAACGCAACAACAATCCTGGCGTACCCGGTACAACATCGGCCGCATCGTTGCCTTTTCCGGCGACCTTCGCGGAGCAGAAGTCATCGTCCATAAAGCGTGGCTTGATAGCGATCGGAATAACGGTATAGGCGTACTCCTTTTCCAACTCAACGCGTCCTTGGGAGACGTGGACGCATGCAGCATCGTGCTGAAATCACTCGAGCGATCCGAGGGGGGAGACGACTATGCCCTCACAAGAGTCATTCGATCCTTCCGCTCAGCTTTGCCATCGATCGAGGCGGAGCATCGCCATTGAGCCTATCTCACTTAAAAAATAGATCGGGAAGGCACTGGGCGTGGCTAGGCATGCTTGCGTGCCTCATCGTG
>CAJYHU010000180.1 GCA_913774655.1 uncultured Luteibacter sp.
CCATACGCTCGCCGAGCTGGCCGGTCTGTCGGTGGCACAATTGGAGCGGCATTTTCGCCGCGTGTTCCAGCTGACGCCGCAGCAGGTACTCACCAAGGTGCGTATCGAAGCGGCCATGCGGCAGCTCGACGGCGACGAGAGCATGGCCGCGATCGGCATGGCGTGCGGGTTCGCCGACCACAGCGCGTTCTCCCGGCAGTTCAAGGCCACCGTCGGCATGACGCCCTCGAAATATCGCGCGCTGGCGATGGGGCAGCCAAAGGTGTTGGCGTCCCGCCGTCCGCATGCGTCATGACGCTACGTCATTGACCTTCTTCACAAATGGATCGCGATTTCATTCGCGTAATGCTGGGGTTTGACCCCGATTTCCGGCAGAATGGTCGGATTGCAACCCCCGAAAGGGTGTTTTCCCTTGCAAATCAGTCATCAGGACGCGCCGAAGGGGCCGCGTCGGGTGATCTCGCACTGTCTCGGAGTAACGAATGTCCGCAGAACCCCGTGCCGAGCATGGACTGGATTTGTCGAGTTGCGCGCGTGAGCCCATTCACACGCCCGGTGCGATCCAGCCTTACGGCGTGCTGTTGGTGGTCGATCCCTCCTCGATGCGGGTCGTCGAGCGCGCGGTGGCCGACGACGACCTGCTCGCGGCGTTCGGCGATCCGCTGGATCATCCGCTTCGCGACGTGCTGGGCGGCGTCCTGTCGGCGTGCGCGTCGTCGCTGCAGGGCGACGACCTCGTCGCGCCGCGTTACCTTGGCCGTTTCGAGATTGACGGGCACGGCCGCTTCCACGGGCTGGCACATCGCAGCGGCGGCGAGTTGATCGTCGAACTGGAGGCGATGCTGGCCGATGAACCGGCGACGCTCGAAGAACTGTATCCGGCCATCCGCGATTTCATGACGATCCTGGAGAAGGCCGAAACCGTCGCCGAGCTATGCGCGTTGGGCGCGGAGCGCATTCGCGAGCTCACCGGGTTCGATCGCACCCTGGTGTATCAATTCGACGCGGAGTGGAATGGTGCGGTGATCGCCGAGGCGCGTAACGAGCGCCTGCCGTCGTACCTCGACCTGCGTTTTCCCGAGTCGGATATCCCGGCGCAGGCGCGCGAGCTTTACCGGCGCAATCGCATCCGGCTCATCCCGGATTGCGATTACCAGAGCGTGCCTTTGTTGCGCAGTGCGGCCAGGGTCGATGCCGCCCCGACCGACCTGAGCCTGGCGACGCTGCGCAGCGTCTCGCCGGTGCACCTGCGCTACATGCGCAACATGGGCACGGGCTCGTCGATGTCGGTATCGCTGGTGCACGACGGGCGCCTCTGGGGCCTGATCTCGTGCCACCACCAGGACCCGCGGCGCGTGCCTTACCACGTGCGCACCGCGTGCGAGTTCATCGGACAGATCCTCGCCTTGCAGATCGCGCAGAAAGAGCGCGCCTCCATGGTTGAAGAACGGGTCAGCCGCCGTGCGACGCAGATGCGCCTGCTCGGCCGCATGAGCGGCGACGGCGATTTCGTCGAAGCGCTGAAAAAAGACCAGCGGCACCTGCTCGAACTCACCCGCTCGACCGGCGCGGCCCTCGTGCGCCGCGACGATTGCGTGCGCTTCGGCGAATGCCCGTCACATGCGCAGATCGCCGAGATCGTGCGCTATGTGTCGCGCTTGCGCGAAAACCAGGATCTTTACGCCACCGAGCGTCTGCCGACCGAGGCCAACGAGTTCAGGGATCTTTCCGGCGTCGCCAGCGGCGTACTCGCCATTTCCATCTCGCAGCTCCACGACAGCTACCTGCTCTGGTTCCGGCCCGAGGTCGTGCGAACGGTGCGCTGGGGGGGCGATCCGCGCAAGGACCACGTCGGTGGCATGTTGTCGCCGCGCATGTCGTTCGAGATCTGGAAAGAAACCGTCCGGCATCGGTCCGTGCCCTGGGACGCGGTCGATCGGGATGCGGCCATGGAACTGCGCGTGGCCATCGTCGACATCGTGTTGCGCAAGGCGGAAGAACTGGCCGAAGTCAACGAACAGCTCGTGCGCACCAACAAAGAGCTCGAAGCCTTCTCCTACTCGGTGAGCCATGACCTGCGCGCGCCGTTCCGGCACATCGTCGGCTACTCCGAGCTGCTGGGCACGTCGGCGAACGATCGCCTGACCGGCACCGAGCGCCGCTACCTCGACACCATCGTGGAGTCGGCCAAATCCGCCGGCACCCTCGTCGACGATCTGCTGAGCTTTTCGCAGCTCGGTCGCTCGACGCTGGGCCGCATGCCCATTGCGATGGGCGGCCTGGTGGATGACGTGCGGCAGCGCCTGGAGATGGAGTACCGGGGCAGGGCGGTCGCGTGGGACATCGCGCCGTTGCCGACCGTCAGTGTCGATCCCGCCATGGTCCGCCTGGTCTGGCAGAACCTCATCTCCAACGCGCTCAAGTTCACCCGTGAGGCGACCGATCCGTTGATCCGGATCGGCTACGAGCCAGGCGATGCCGAGGATGTCTTCTTCATCCGGGACAACGGCTGCGGGTTCGACATGCGTTATGTCGACAAGCTGTTCGGCGTGTTCCAGCGACTTCACCATGTCGAAGAATACGAAGGTACCGGCATCGGCCTGGCCCATGTCCATCGCATCGTGACCCGTCACGGCGGCCGGATCTGGGCCGAGGGTCGGGTCGGCGAGGGCGCCGCGTTTTATTTCTCCATACCCCATTGAGACGAGGTTTTTGTGCGTGACCTGAGACCGATACTTCTGGTTGAAGACAGTCCCAAGGACGCCGAGTTGACGATGGCGGCCCTGGAACGATGCCAGCTTCTCAACGAAGTGGTGCATGTGCGCGACGGTGCGGAGGCGCTGGACTACCTCCGTTGCGAAGGCGCTTTCGCCGACCTGCATCACGGGGGGCCGGTGGTGGTGTTGCTCGACCTCAAGCTGCCCAAGGTCAATGGCCTGGAGGTGCTGGAGGCCGTGCGGCAGGATGAACACCTGCGTAGCACGCCGATCGTGATGCTGACCTCCTCGCGGGAGGAGCAGGATCTACTGCGCAGCTACAAGCTGGGCGTGAACGCGTTCGTCGTCAAGCCGGTCGATTTCAAGGAATTCTTCGAGGCGATCCAGGGCCTGGGCATGTTCTGGGGCATCACCAATCAGCCGCCGCCGCCCGTGCTCGGTGGTCCGCGTGGGTGAGCTTTCGGTGGGCGACGCCATCCGGGTACTGCTGCTGGAAGACAGTGCGCTCGATGCGGAGTTGATCGAACTCCAGTTGAAGGCGGCACGGCTCCCCTTCACGATGGATCGCGTCTGGACGCTGGAAACCTTCCAGGCCGCCATTCGCGAGCACCGCCACGACGTGATTCTCTCCGATCACCTCTTGCGTGGCTTCGACGGCAACGATGCGCTCGAAGTGGCGCGGACGGATGCGCCGGAAGTGCCTTTCATCTTCGTGTCCGGCACGTTGTCCGACGAACTGGCGGTGGAATCGCTC
>CAJYHU010000181.1 GCA_913774655.1 uncultured Luteibacter sp.
GTCGTCGTCGAGCGCGAGCAGGTCGGCAGGGTCGGCGGTGAGGTCGTAGACGATCACTTCGCCGGCCCGCGAGGGGTGCGCGGCCAACGGCGCCACCACGGTGAGGCAGTGACGGCTGGCCGGATAACGCGAGGAGACGTGCACCACCGGCGTCATCGCCGCCACGTCGAGCAACTCGAATACCCGCTGCTTGCGCCGCAGGGCGTAGTACCAGTCCCAGAGCCTGGGCTGTTTCGCGCGGATGAGGCGGGCAAGGGCGATCAGGGCTTCCACGTCGGACAGGGCGTCGTGCGCCCGGGCCTGCTTGAGCCCGTTGGCCGTCGCGAGGTGTTCGAGCTTGAAGCTCGGCGCTCCGTCCTCGCGCATGGGCCAGGCGATGCCCTCCGGACGCAGGGCTTCGCACATGCGCACGAGGTCGATGAGGTCCCAGCGGGAGTTGCCGTTTTCCCACTCGCGCCCGTACGGGTCGTAGAAGTTGCGGTAAAGCAGGTGCCGGGTGAACTCGTCGTCGAAGCGCAGCGAGTTGTAGCCGACGGTGCAGGTGCCCGGCCGGGCGATCTCCTCGTGGATGGCCGCGGCGAAGTCGGCCTCGCGCAGGCCCTCTCGCTCGGCGAGCTGGGGCGAGATGCCGGTGATCAGGCAGGCGACCGGATGGGGTAGCACGTCGCGTGGCGGCTTGCAGTAGATCATCAGCGGTTCGCCGACGATCTCCAGGTTCGCGTCGGTGCGGATGCCCGCGAACTGGGAGGGGCGATCCCGGCGCGGGTCGGCGCCGAAGGTTTCGTAGTCGTGCCAGAAGAAGGTCGGTTCGGCCATCCGTTCATGATCGCACAGCGCAGACGTCCGGCGCGGTAGACTCCTCCCATTGCAAGGAGACCCCATGACCCCAGCGAACGACGACAACCTCATCTGGATCGACCTTGAAATGACGGGGTTGGATACGGACAACGACTCGATCCTCGAAATCGCCACCGTGGTGACCGACAAGGATCTGAACGTCCTCGCCGAAGGTCCCGTCTTCGCCATCAGCAACACCGATGCACGCCTGCAGCAGATGGACGCGTGGAACCGCAACCAGCATGGCCGCTCCGGCCTGTGGGCGCGGGTGGTCGAGTCCGATGTTTCCCGCGAAGAGGCCGAAGAGGCCACGCTGACCTTCCTGCGCGCGTGGGTCCCGATGGGCAAGTCGCCCATGTGCGGCAATTCCATCTGCCAGGATCGCCGCTTCCTGCACCGCGAGATGCCGGCGCTGGAACGCTACTTCCACTACCGCAATCTCGACGTGTCCACCCTGAAGGAGCTCTCGCGCCGCTGGTCGCCCGAGATCTCGCGCGGTTTCACGAAGGACTCGGCGCACACCGCGCTGTCCGACATCCGCGACTCCATCGACGAACTGCGCTATTACCGCCGCTTCATGGGTCCGCTCGGCGGCCCGCAGCAGGGCTGACCGCATGAGCTTCGACCCCTTCGCCACCGTGCTGGACTGCAACGGCCGGGCGCTGTCGCTCGACCGTCCGCGCGTGGTCGGCATCGTCAACGTCACGCCCGACTCGTTCTCCGATGGCGGACGCCATGACACGCTCGAGGCGGCCTACGCCCACGCGATGCGCCTGGCCGAGGAGGGCGCCGACATGCTCGACGTCGGCGGCGAGTCCACCCGGCCCGGTGCCGACGAGGTGCCGGTAGACGAGGAGATCCGCCGCACCGTGCCGCTCATCGAGCGGCTTGTCGCCGCTACCACGCTCCCGATCGCCATCGACACCTCCAAGCCGGAGGTCATGCGTGCCGCCGTGGGGGCCGGGGCGGGCATGATCAACGACGTCTACGCGTTGCGTCGCGAGGGCGCGCTGGATGCCGCCGCCGACCTGCGCGTGCCGGTGTGCCTGACCCACATGCAGGGCGAGCCGCGCGACATGCAGCACGCCCCCCGGTATGACGACGTCGTGGGCGAGGTCCACCGTTTTCTCACCGATCGCCTGTTCGCCTGCGAACTGGCCGGCATCGATCGCCGTCGCGTGCTGGTCGACCCGGGCTTCGGATTCGGCAAAAGCCTCGACCACAACCTGGCCCTGCTACGTGCCATGGGCCGTTTCGTCGAACTCGGGGCGGGCGCCTACGCCGGTCTCTCGCGCAAGTCGATGATCGGCCAACTCACCGGTCGCCACGATCCGGCCGCGCGTCTGGCCGGTTCGCTGGCTGCTGCCCTGGTCGCCGTGCAACGGGGTGCGGTGATGGTCCGCGTGCACGACGTGGCGGCCACCGTCGATGCGCTCGCGGTGTGGGCCGCGGTCAAGGAGGGCGACGTCGCCCCGCGCCGCGACGCCCCGTCGATGCCGCGCTGGCCCGACGACGAATAGGGTGCGCGCGGTGGGAATCTTCTGGCGTATGATTCCCCGGTTGAACAAGGAATTACCGCCATGAGCGAACGTAAATACTTCGGTACGGATGGCATCCGGGGCCACGTCGGCACCTATCCGATCAGCGCCGATTTCATCCTGCGCCTTGGCCGGGCCGTGGGCGCCGTGCTCGCCCGGCGCCGCGCCGCGGACCATCGTCCGGCCGGTTCCGGCCCGGAGCGCCGCGATCCGCGGCGCCATGCGATGGTCGTGATCGGCAAGGACACCCGGGTCTCCGGCTATATGTTCGAGTCCGCGCTCGAAGCGGGGCTCGTCGCTTCCGGCGCCGACGTTCGCCTGCTGGGTCCCATGCCGACGCCGGGGGTCGCCTACCTTACGCGTTCGCTCCGAGCCGATGCCGGCATCGTCATCAGTGCCTCGCACAACCCGCACCAGGACAACGGCATCAAGTTCTTTTCCGGCCAGGGCGAGAAGCTCGACGACGCCCTCGAGGCGGAGATCGAGGCCGAACTCGAGGCCGAATTCGCCACGGTGGCGTCCGAAGCGCTGGGCAAGGCCCGCCGCGTCGACGATGCGGTGACCCGCTACGCCGAGTTCTGCAAATCCACGGTGTCGGACGACTTCTCGCTGGCGGGCCTGCGCATCGTGCTCGACTGCGCGCATGGCGCCACCTACCAGGTCGCTCCCAAGGTCTTCACCGACCTGGGCGCCGAGGTGTTCACCATCGGTGCGGAACCGGATGGCCTGAACATCAATCGCGAGGTGGGCTCCACGGCGCCCGAGGCGCTCGCCCAGGCCGTGGTCGCGCGGGGGGCCGACCTGGGTATCGCCTTCGACGGCGACGGCGACCGCGTGCGTATCGTCGACCATGACGGCACGGTGACCGATGGCGACGACATGCTTTACGTCATCGCCCGACACTGGAAGCAAAAAGGCCTGTTGAAGGGGCCGGTCGTCGGCACGCTCATGAGCAACTACGGGCTCCAGCGCGCGCTCAGGCAGATGGATATCGCCCTCGTGCGCGCCAACGTCGGCGATCGCTATGTGCTCCAGCAGTTGAAGGAGCACGGCGGGCTGCTCGGCGGCGAAACCTCCGGACACGTGCTGTGCCTTGACCGCTTCACGACCGGCGATGGCATCGTGGCCGCGTTGGCTCTGCTCGAAGCGCTGGTGGGCGAGGGCGAAACCTTCGCCCAGGCCCGCGCGGGCCTCACGAAGCTGCCGCAGACGATGCTCAACGTACGTGCCGAAGGTGCCAAAGCGGCGCTGGGCAGCGACGCGGTGAAACAGGTGCTGGCCGAGGTGGAAAGCGTGCTGGAGGGCCGCGGCCGCGTGGTGCTGCGCGAGTCGGGCACCGAGCCGTTGGTGCGCGTGACCATCGAAGCCGCCGACGCGGCGGAAGTGGACCGGCTGGCCTCGCGGCTCGCCGAGGCCGTAAAATCGGCGGCCCAGGCGCTCGCCTGAACCAATTCCCGACACCGGCCGGCGGGGTGCCCCACGCCGGTTTTGGTCATGCCCGCAAGCAGGTCATTCCATGAAGAAGGTTCCCACGCTCGACATCCGCCGCTACGACACCGATCGCGACGCCTTCGTCGCCGAACTCGGCGCGGCCTATCGTGAATTCGGCTTCTGCTGCATCAGCGGCCACGGCATTCCCAAGGCCGACATCGACGCGGCCTACGACGTGTTCAAGGCCTTTTTCGCGCTGCCTGACGAGACCAAGCGCAAGTACCACATCCCCGGTGGGGGCGGTGCGCGCGGCTATACGCCGTTCAAGGTCGAGACGGCCAAGGATTCGACGTTCGCCGACCTCAAGGAGTTCTGGCACGTCGGTCGTGAGATTCCGCGCGATTCGGCGTATGCCGACGTGATGCCGCCCAATGTCTGGCCCGCCGAGGTGCCCGGCTTCAAGGACAAGGGCTATGGCCTGTACCAGGCGCTGGACGATCTGGGCGGGCGCGTATTGCGCGCCCTGGCCCTGCACATCGACCTGCCGGAGCATTTCTTCGACGACAAGGTGAACGTGGGCAATTCGATCCTGCGCCCGATCCACTACCCGCCGATCGAACAGGACGACGTGCCCAACGTACGTGCCGGTGCCCACGAGGACATCAACTTCATCACGCTGCTGGTCGGTGCGAGCACGGCGGGCCTGGAAGTGCTCACCCGCGAAGGCGAATGGCTTCCCATCACCAGCGAAGGCGACGCCATCGTGGTGAACATCGGCGACATGCTGCAGCGCCTGACCAACCACGTGTATCCGTCCACGACGCACCGGGTGACCAACCCGGCCGGCGAGGCCGCGCGTAAGCCGCGCTATTCGGTGCCGTTCTTCCTGCATCCGAACCCGGACGTGGTGCTCGACGTGCTGCCGTCCTGCGTGACGCCGGACAATCCCAAGCGTTACGAGACGCCGATCACGGCGCATGAGTACCTGCAGGAACGGTTGCGCGAGATCAAGCTGATCTGACGTGGCGCTGGCGGCGTCTTCACCGTGAGGGGCGGAATCTCGCCCCTTTCGGTTCGCGCCGTGGAGATGCCCGTGACAATCGCCAAGCGCCGCTCATCCCGCTCCAACGCCCAGCGCGTCCGTCGCCAGCGCACGATGCGCGCACGGGGCCGCTCGTAATCGCGAGGTGTGCTGGGGTCGCCCGCAACGCGGGCGCCCACACGAGCCGCGCCTCGACCGGGTGAGCCTCACGGCGTGCACGGCGCGAGCGAGGCCGCGCCGCCGGGACCGCCGATACGATCGCCGTCCACCCCTTCGGTGGCTGAGGTGTCGGCGCCATGGATTGCCCGAAGGACGGGCTGCTAAGGCGTGACGAGATCCGAGGGCTCGGCCGGCTCGCCCTTGTGAAGAAACGGATGGGCGAACACGGCGCCGAGGATCACCGCCACGCCGAGATAGAAGGTCCAGCCCAGTTCCCGCTGTTCTCCCAGGAGGGGGATCGCTAGCACGATCGCGTAGACCGGCTCCAGGTTGGTGATCATCTGGGTGGCGAACGCTGACAGGTGCCGCAACGCGGACAGGGCCAGGGCGAACGGAAGCAGCGTGCAGCCGAACGCCAGCAGCAACACCAGAAGGCCATCGTGGAGATCCGGCAGCACGAACGTCGGGGTGGCGAGCGGGCCGGCCAGGGTGATGAACAACGTGCCCGCGCCCAGTTCAAGGAAGGTCACCGTCAACGCGTCGGCGTGTTCGATGTAACGCTTGTTGAGCGCGCCGAAGAAGGCGACGAAGATGGCCGATAGCACGCCCATCGCGAGTCCCATCCGCATGTCGCCAGGCAGGCCGCCGGCGACCAGCGCGACGCCCGGAACGACCGCGGCACCGATCAGCAGCTCTCTGGGTTCGAAGCGCCGCCCTGCGATCCAGGGTTCCACCAGGGCCAGGAACACCGGGCAGGTGGCGATGCAGGTGGCCGCCACCGAGGCGTTGGCCAGCTTGATCGCGCCATAGAACGTCAGCCAATGCAGGGCCACGATGACGCCGATGCCGGCGTAGATCAGGCGCAATCGCCACGGGGTGGCCCGCAGCCCTCGCCATACGCGCGGCACGCAGAGCAGCGCGCCCGACACGAGCAGCATGCGCCACCACACCAGCGGGATGGCGGCCAGGGTGATCGACTTGCCGAGG
The DNA here is from genome assembly GCA_913774655.1 of uncultured Luteibacter sp. GTDB lineage: Bacteria > Pseudomonadota > Gammaproteobacteria > Xanthomonadales > Rhodanobacteraceae > Luteibacter > Luteibacter sahnii. Next base: position 5,995 of record CAJYHU010000181.1, read on the forward strand.
ATCGCGGTAAAGCCCCAGAGCAGGACGCAGAAATGGATATGCAGGAAGGCTTTGCGGATCGGCGACATGCCGCGAAGCTTACGGCATCGCCGTGACGATGTGGGGTCCGGCGCCTCGCCTTTTCGGCCGGGAATGGACGGCCGAAAAGGCGAACGGGTTACTTGGCGGACGCTTTCGGCGGCGTTTTCTTCAGGTCGTCCAGCAGCGGCTTGCATTGCGTCGCGTCGGCCTTGCCGCTCTCGGGCACCGCCAGCGGCAGCAGCGCGGCCACCGGCGCGGCGAACACCGCCAGCGCCACCGCGCCGCCCCCGCGCAGGATCAGCGGGCCAGCGTGCACGCCGGGGGAGGGGTTCTTGAACGTGCCATGCACGTAAAGCGGCGAGCGCAGCGAGAAAAGGCGGAAGCCCTTGGTATGCGGCACGATGTCGAGATTGAGCTTTTCGTCGCGGAAATCGATATCGCCCGTGACGTTGATCAGCGCCTTCTCGGTATCGAAGGCGAACAGGCGCGACGCCATGACGCCGTCGGTGGAGACGAGGTCCGCGGCCATGCAGTTGATTTTCACCACGTCATCGCCGAACAGCTTGTTGACGACGTAATTGCCGACGTTGAGGCCGGCGATTTCCAGCAGCGACGAACTGATGGCGCCGTCGTTGATCAGCAGCTTGACCTCGCCGTTCGAGCTACCCAGCAGCGCGGCCGGCGAATTGCCGGTGGCGGTGAGCGAGGCGTCGCCGTTGACTTCGCCGAAGCTGGTCTTCATCGGTTCGAAGCTGGGGAACAGCTCCTTGAGCTTAAGGTGGCGGGCGCCGAGGTTGAGGCGTCCCTTCATCGGCGACGACGAGCCGTCCAGGCGCAGGTTGCTGCCCACGGTGCCGCCGGCGACGCCGAACTTCAGCGGATCGAGGGTCAGCACAGCGTCCTTCATCACCAGGTGCGTATCGAGGTTTTCGATGGGCAGGCGTTCGCCGTGCACGATCTTCGCGCCGGTAAAATGCACGTCAGCGTCCATCGCGTTCCAGCGATCGGTCTTGAACGGTTCCACGGGAAGTACCTTGTCCGCCGGCTGCTTGACGGCGTCGCCCCGTTCCGCTTTTTCGGCGTTCGTTCCACCGCCGATCAGGGGTGCGAGGTCGCTGAACAGCAACTGGCGGGATTTCAGCGTACCGGTGAGGCTCGGCCGCGGCCCACCCGTGTCGAACACCAGTGTGCCGCCGAGATCGCTGCCGCCCACGCGCCCGCTGAAATTCTCGTAGGTGAACTTGCTGGCGCCCTTTTTCAGGTTGGCGATGAGGTGACCTTCGGTAGCGAAGGGCGGCGTATCCGGCAGGGTGACGCCGGTGAGATCGTAGAGATGGGACATGCTCGTGCCCGAGAACCACAGGCGGATGTCGAGCGCGCCAAGGTTCATCGGATCGGTCAGCGTGCCGACGAACGCGATGTGCGTGTCGCCAAAGCGCGTATCCGCCTGCACGGGGAAAGGCCGCTTCGCGTCGCGCAGCGCCAATACGCCACCGGTGCGTGCCTTGGCCTCCACCGTGGACTTCTTGTACGTGCCCTTGGCATCCCAGGCGAACCAGTAAAGCTGCTGACGCTTGGTGTCGTCCTGGCGGTCCTTCTCGTCACCGTCGCCACGGGCCATGGTCTTCTCGCTGGCGCCGGTGATCTTGCGGGCCTGCGCCCGCGAGTCCGTCTCCTGCTGGTCCATGATCTGGTCGAACGGGATACCCTGGCCAAGTGGCGTCACGTCGATGCCCATGGCGATCTGGTTCTGGGCGTCGCTGAAGTCGATGTGGCCCTTGTCGAAGGCGATGGCGTTGAGTTCGAGCTGCCATTGCGAGGGGCCGCTGCTTTCGGGCAGCTTGAACGTCCAGGTGTTGTCGCCGCTCTTCTGGCGCTCCAGATCGATCATCGGCTCGCCCAGCCGCACTTCGGGGATGACGATGCGATGGGCGATGAGCGGGAAGGGCGACAGGCGGAAATCGATGGTCTTCAGCGAGGCGAATCGGTTGTTCTTCGCCCAGCTCGGGT
>CAJYHU010000182.1 GCA_913774655.1 uncultured Luteibacter sp.
CCACGAAATGGACGTGATCCGCCGTGTCTGCGATCGCGTGGCGGTGCTGGATGCCGGCCGCGTCGTCGAACTGGGCGCGGTCACCGAGGTGTTCCTGCACCCGCAACACCCCACCACGCGACGCTTCGTCGCCGAGGCCGACCATCGGGAAGGCCGCGGTCCGGACTATCCCGGCGTGCCGGGGCGGCTCTTCCGCTTGTCGTTCCGTGGCGACACCACGTATTCGCCCTTGCTCTCGCGGGTGGTGCGCGACACCGGCGTCGAATACAACCTGCTGTCCGGGCGCGTCGACCGCATCAAGGACACTCCCTACGGCCAGCTCACCCTGGCGATGCAGGGCGAACGCCTCGACGAGGCCCTCGCCCAGATGCGCACGGCTGGCGTGGATGTCGAGGAGATCGCCCGATGAGCTTCATGCAGACCCTCTTCCCCAACATCGACTGGGCCGAGATCGGCCAGGCCTGTCTCGATACCCTGGCCATGCTCGGCGGCTCGCTCGTGTTCACGCTCGCCCTCGGCCTGCCGCTCGGCATCTGGCTGTTTCTCGCCTCACGCGGACAGGCGCAGGCACGCCCGGGGCTCTATGGCGCCTTGTCGGTGGTGGTGAACGTGCTGCGCTCGATCCCGTTCATCATCCTGATGATCCTGCTGATTCCGCTGACCAAGGCGATCACCGGCGTAAGCATCGGCATCCGCGGCGCCATCGTGCCACTGGTGATCGGCGCGGCGCCGTTCTTCGCGCGCCTGGTGGAAACCGCCCTGCGCGAAGTGGATCGCGGTGTCATCGAAGCCAGCCAGGCCATGGGCGCCACCACCTGGCAGATCGTCTCCCGCGTGCTGCTGCCCGAGGCGCGGCCGGGCCTCATCGCGGCGACCACGGTCACCGCGGTCGCCCTGGTCGGTTACACCGCGATGGGCGGCATCGTTGGCGCCGGTGGCCTCGGCGCGCTGGCCTATCAATACGGCTATAACGGCTACAAATCCGACTACATGCTGGTGACGGTCGTGCTGCTGGTGGTACTGGTGCAGGTACTGCAGATGCTCGGCGATCGCCTCGTGGCCCGCTACAGCCGGCGCTGAACACCTCCGGGCGCAGGTTTTTGCATCCGGACGTATGGACGTCTATGCTGGCGCACCGCAACACGCCGCCCACGGACACCGCCATGAAGAACTACCTCCTGCCCTTCGCCGCCGCCCTCGCCCTGGCAGTGGCCGGCTGTTCGAACGGGGGCGGCAAGGCCGACGCGGACGCCCCGCTCACCGTCGCCGCCACGCCGGTGCCGCACGCGGAGATCCTCAAAGAGATCAAACCCCTGCTGGCGAAGCAGGGCGTGAACCTCGAGATCAAGGTCTTCACCGATTACGTACAGCCGAACATGCAGGTGGCGCAGAAGCAGATCGACGCGAATTTCTTCGAGACCGAGCCCTACCTCGACGCGTTCAACAAGGAGCGCGGCACCGACCTGGTGAAGGTCGTGGGCGTGCACATCGAGCCCTTCGGGGCGTATTCGCGCAAATTCACCTCGATCGACCAGCTACCCGACGGTGCGAACGTGGTGATCCCCAACGATCCCAGCAACAACAGCCGCGCCCTGCTGCTCCTGGCCCATCACCACCTGATCGAGCTGAAAAACCCGAACGATCGCCTCGCAACGTTGAAGGACATCTCGTCCAACCCGAAACACCTGAGGTTTCGTGAGCTCGAAGCGGCCATGCTTCCCCGCGTGCTGGACGAGGTCGATCTCGCCCTCATCAACACCAACTACGCGCTGGCGGCGAAGCTGAACCCGGTCAAGGACGCCCTGCTGATCGAAGACAAGCAGTCGCCCTACGTGAACTTCCTCGTCGCCCGGCCGGACAACAAGGACGATCCGCGCATGCAGAAACTCGCCAAGGCGCTGACCTCGCCTGACGTGAAGGCGTTTATCGAAAAGACCTACGGCGGCGCCGTGGTGCCGGCGTTCTGACGCGGTGGGCGCGAGCCGCGCCCACCGCCGCGACGATTCACGCCGCCGCAGGCAAATCGAACACCCGCCTCAGGTAGGCGATGTAATCCGGATCGTCGCACATGCTCTTTCCCGGCGAGTCCGACAGCTTGGCGACCGGCTGCCCGTTGCACCGGGTCATCTTGATGACGATGTTGAGCGGCATCGGGCCCATGTCGTTGGTAAGGTTGGTGCCCACGCCGAACGACAGGTGGCATCGCCCTTCGAAGTGCTTGTAAAGCTCCATCACCCGGGGAATGGTGAGGCCATCGCTGAAAACGAGGGTTTTCGTGCGGGGATCGACGCGATTGGCCTCGTAATGCGCGAGCATGCGATCACCCCAGTCGAAGGGATCGCCTGAATCGTGGCGGGCTCCGTCGAAGAGCTTGCAGAAATACATGTCGAAGTCGCGCAGGAAGGCATCCATGCCGTAGACGTCAGACAGCGCGATGCCGAGGTCGCCCCGGTATTCCCTCGCCCACGCCTCCAGCGCCGCCGTCTGCGAATCGCGCAGGCGCGGACCAAGCGACTGGAACGCCTGCAGGTATTCGTGCGCCATGCTGCCGATGGGCACGAGCCCCTGGCGCATGGCGAACCACACGTTGCTGGTGCCGGCCAGTTGCGAGCCCCAGCCGGCCTGCATGATGCCCAGGGCCTCCTCGTGCCAGTCACGCGAAAAACGCCGACGCGTGCCGTAATCGGCGACACGTACCCGCTCGTAGCCCGGCGTGTCGCGCAGGCGCGCGATCTTGTCGTGGAGCCGCGCCCTGCCCTCCCCCAGGTCGATGGTCGGATGCGCGCTGGCGAAGTAGAGTTCGTTGATGATCGCCAGCAGCGGCACTTCGAACAGGATCGTGTGCAGCCACGGTCCCGAAATCACCAGGTCGATCTCCCCCTGGGCCGTGTCGGACGGGCGCACGGTCACGTATTTCGCGTTGAGCTGGAACAACCCGAGGAAGTCGACGAAGTCACTGTCGATGAAGCGCAGGCCGCGCAGGTAGTCCAGTTCGCTATCGGTGAATCGCAGGGTGCACAGCGCGTCGATCTCGTCACGCAGGCGGCCGACCAGCGGCACCAGATCGATGCCCGGCGTGCGGCAGCGGAAGCGGTATTCGACCTGCGCCGCGGGATATTGGTGCAGCACCACCTGCATCATCGTGAACTTGTACAGATCGGTGTCGAGCAACGAGCGGATGATCATGCATGCGCCCCGGTAAGCGCCACCTGCCGATCGACCGCCTCAAGGAAGCGATCGGTACCCGGCCACGGGGTGATCCGACCCAGCTTCCGGCCGCGGTGGAACAGGAAGAACGCGGGGATGCCGTGCAACCCAAAACGGGTGGCCATGGTCGGATCATCGTAGACGTTGTCGTGCAGCCAACGCACGTCCGGGCGCTGGAATCGTTCCGGCGTCAGCAGGATCTGCCGCTTGGCGATGTCGCAGTTGGGGCAGTCACGGCCCCAGAGGAACAGGATGACGATGCGCTGGTCGTCGACCGCGAGCTCGGCGTCGAGCCCGGCGCTGTCGATGCGCGGCATCGGAAAGCGCTCGAAGAACTCGGGAACGGAAGAATCGGCCATGCGTGAATCCGTGATCGGGTCGAAATGCCCATCTGAGGGCGTCGAGGCCATAATTCGAGAGTAGCGCGACATTCCGTCGCCCGCCAGGAAGAGGTCGGCCCGTGCGTTTTCTCATCGTCATGCTCGCGTACCTGGGCGCCATGGGTCTGGCCCGTGCGGACACCCTTGCCGTCGATACCGGTCGCGGTGTACGTGCGTGGACCACGACCGAGTTGCTCGCCCGGCCGGACGCACGGGACATCCGCGTGCCTGGTGACGTGTCCTACCACGCGACGCGCACCTACCGGGCGGTGCCCATGAAGGCCCTGCTCCCGGGCGTGCCGGCGGATGCGCACCTCCAGTTCACGGCGCGCGACGGATTCGCCGCGGAGATCCCCGCGTCGCTGATCATCGACGGGCACGGGGCGCACGCGTGGCTCGCCGTCGAACCCGATGGCGCGGCCTGGCCGCCCCTGGGCGCAGGCAAGCCCAGCGCGGGGCCGTTCTATCTCGTGTGGATCGATCCAGACAAGGGGCCCGTGGGCCCGGAGCAATGGCCTTACCAGATCGCGACGATCAAAGTGCTCCCGGACCCCGCGAAGCGGTTTCCCGCGATGCGCCCCGATCCACGCCTGGGCGCCGATGCCGCCCCCGTGCGGGGTTTCGCGGTGTTCCAGCGCCACTGCATGACGTGCCACACGTTGAACGGCCAGGGCGACGCGAAGCTCGGACCCGACCTCAACATCCCGCATAGCCCCACCGAATACCTGCGCGCGGACATGTTCCGCACTCTCGTACGCAACCCGCAGAACCTGCGCCGGTGGCCGCAGTCGAAGATGCCGGGGTTCGATACCCACGTGTTGTCCGATCGTGACCTTGACGATCTGGAGGCGTATCTCAAGCACATGGCGGGGCGAAAGGTGCAGCCATGACAGGCCGTTGCCAGGGTCTGGACGGGGCGGGAGCCATCGCATCGGCGATCCGGCGCCAGCCGGCAGAGTGCCAGTGACGGCATCACCCGCCCGGTGGGACCCGCCGGGTTCGCGGATACGCCCCCCTACCCCGCATGCGACCCAGCACCGACACCCCTCACGGCTTCAACCGCTCGAGCTCCCGCGTGCGTTCCGCCGGCGACAAGGCGGCCAGACGCTTCACCGCCACGAAGAACGCAGGCCAGTCACGCCCCTCGCGCTGGAACAACGCGTCGAACGAAGGCACCCACGTGTCGTAGAGTCCGAACGGCAACAGGCGCGCATTATTCAGCGGTTGCGACATCCAACGGTCGTAGCGCCGGTCGCCATCGGCGTCATCCTGCCGCCACGCGACGTAGTGCCCGCGAAACACCTCGAACGCTTCAGCCTTCGCGACACGCTTGGCGTCATCGCTCCAGGGTTCGGCGTAAAGCGCCTTTAGACGGTCACGCAGCGCGAGCACCTGCACGGTGAAATCGTGGTCGAGCCGGTCGCCGCGCGCGTCAGGCGCGGGAAGCCCGCGCGCGCGGCGCCATTCGCGCACGCCTTCGTTCTCCACGAAGCTGGCGTACGACTCGTTGAACGAGGAGTCGTTCTTCACGTAGATCTTCTGGTGCGCCAACTCGTGGAAGATCGTGCCCACCAGCGTGTCGTCATCCCAACGAAGCATGCTGCTCACCACCGGATCGGCGAACCACCCCAACGTGGAATACGCGGGCACCTCGCCGATCGCCACATCGTGCCCGAGTGCCGCTTCCCGCGCGGCCTCGCGACGGGCGAGGTCTTCACGGAAGTACCCGCGATACGCCACGCACCCGGCCACCGGAAAACAATGCAGCAAAGGCGATACCGACAAGGGCGGCGTCGCGAACACGTTCCAAGCCACCCACGGGCGGTCGAGCTGCACGAAATAGGTGTAGCTGCGATTGTCCGGCAAATGCAGCGCGGACGACGCGAACCGTCGTGCTTCGCTGGCGAGGGCAAGCCGGCGTCGGGTCGCGTCGGGCGTCGCCGGGTCGGCCACGACGGCGTCGATGGAACGCCGATGCATCAGCAGCGATGCCTGCCCGTGCGCCACGTGCGCGTAATAGCCGAGCGAGCGGCAGCCGGCCAGCAGCACGGCGAAGACGATCAGGAGGACGCGCATGTCCGCATTGTGCGGGCATGCGCGCCGGGTCGCTAGCGCCTTCGGCGGATGGTCATGCTACGCAGCACACCGTCCTGGCGAATGAGCCCGTGCATCAGCGCCGCCCCCATGTGCGCGAGAAAGGTCAGGAAGAGCAGCCACGCGAGGTAGC
>CAJYHU010000183.1 GCA_913774655.1 uncultured Luteibacter sp.
CCGCCCGGCAGGTCGACTGGGCGTGGTACGGCGGTGCGTTTCAGGCGGCGCTCGACGGCAAGGGCGACGGCGACGACGGCCGCTTTCCGCAGACGCCGAACTTCCAGCCGCATCACCAGCCGCTCAACTACTTCGCCTCGCTCGCCCCCGGCACGGCGGCGCGCAAGCACCACCTGCGCGACGGCGGCCTCGGCGAGACAGCGGCGACCAACCATTTCCTCGCCGACGCCGCGGCGGGCACGCTGCCGCCGGTGACGTTCTACAAGCCGCAGGGCGACCTCAACATGCACGCCGGCTACTCCGACGTGGAAGCCGGCGACCGGCACATCGCGAACGTCGTGCATGCGCTACAGAAGAGCCCGCAGTGGAAGCACATGCTCATCGTCGTTACCTTCGACGAGAACGGCGGCTGGTGGGATCACGTCGCGCCGCCCAAGGGCGACCGATGGGGCCCGGGCACGCGCATCCCCGCGCTGGTGATCTCGCCCTTCGCGAAGAAGGGCCACGTCGAACACACGATCTACGACACGGGGTCCATCGCGCGCTTCATCACGCGCCGGTTCAAGCTCGAAAAGCTGCCGGGGCTGACGATGCGCGAGGATGCGATGGTCGCGGCCGGCGGCCCCGCACCGGGTGACCTCACGGAGACGCTGGATTTTTCCGGCCAGGCGTGACGGTGCGCTAACCGTCGGATCTGGCACCGCCGGCCCCTCTCGTCACCGCTGCGCCGGTTTTGCCGGGTAACGAGCGGTGCCGGATCAATGCCCCGGCGTGCCACCGGACGCGAACGGCGGCTTGGCGAACCAGATGGCGACCATCGCCAGACCGAACATCAGCCCGAACACCCAGAAGACGTCATTCACGGCCAGGGTCGCCGCCTGCATGTCGACCAGCCGGTTGAGCGCCGCATTGGCGACAGGCCCCTGGATACCGCTGGCCTGGAAACGGTCGAGGTATTCCATCGTCGCGCGGTCGCCCGCTACCACGTGTTCGCTGAGCACCGCGTGGTGGTACGTCGTGCGATGCGAATACATCGTCGTGCTCACTGCCGTGGCGATACTGCCGGCAAGCGTGCGGAAGAAATTCGACAGGCCCGACGCGCTTGCCACCTGGTCGTCCGGGATGCCCGCCAGGATGATCTGGTTCACCGGCACGAAGAACAGCGCCACGCCCGCGCCCATCATGAACCGCGGTTCGGCCAGGTCGAGATAGGCCGCGTTCGTGCTGAGGGTGGACATCCAGAATGACGCCGCCGCAAAGATCGCGAAACCGATCGTATTCAACAACCGCAAGTCGAAACGATGCTGGAACGCACCGACCAGCGGTGACATGAAGATCGCGAGCAGGCCGATCGGTGCCACGACGAAGCCGGCCCAGGTGGCGTTGTAACCGAGCACCTCCTGCACCCATTGTGGCATCACCACCGTGCCGCCGAAGAAGGCGAACATACCCAGCGACAGGCACAACACGCCGATGAAGAAGTTGCGTTTGCCCAGCAGGCGCAGTTCCACCACCGGGTTCTTGTGCATCAACTCCCACGCGACGAGGAAGGTGATGCAGACCAACGCGACGATACCCAGCACAGTGATGAGGTTCGAACTGAACCAGTCGTCGTCGTTGCCGTTGTCGAGCATGAACTGCAGGCAGCCCACGCCCACGGCCAGCAGGAACAGGCCGATCGCGTCGACGGGCACCTTCGACACCTTCGACTCGCGGCCGCGCAACAGCGTGATCGTGATGATGAGCGCGAACAGGCCCACCGGGATGTTGATGAAGAAGATCCACGACCAGTGGTAGTTGTCGGTGATCCAGCCGCCCAGGATCGGACCGAACACCGGTGCCACCACCACCGTCATCGCCCACAGCGCCAGCGCGATCGGCCGTCTCGCCGGCGGATAGTTGTTGAGCAACAGGGTCTGCGACAACGGCACCATGGGGCCCGACACCGCACCCTGCAACAGGCGGAACACGATCAGCATGGTCATGCTCTGCGACAGGCCGCAAAGCGCCGAGAAGATGACGAACAGCAGCACCGAGACGCTGAACGTGCGCACCTCGCCGAACCGCTTGGCGACCCAGCCGGTCAGCGGCTGCATCACCGCGCTGGCCATGGAGTAGGCGCTGATCGCCATCGTGCCCTCGTTGCTGCTGACGCCGAGGTTGCCGGCGATCGTGCGCACGGAGACGTTGACGATGGAGATGTCCAGCACCTCCATGAAGGTCGCCAGGGCGACGCCCGCGGTGAGCAGGGCGAGCTGGCCGCCATGCAACGGGGGCGGCGTGCCGCCCTTGCCCTTCGCGTCGGCCATCGGTCAGCCGTGCTTCGCCGCGACGGGCTGGGGCACGTCGACGGTGTTGGCGCGGATGATCTCTTTCGCCTTTTCGTCCGCCTCGCCCATCTCGTCTTCATAGACGTTCGTGCTGACGAGCGGCTTCGTGCGCGGTGTATCCGCCAGCACGCGGCCGTCGCGGTCGTGCGTATCGACCGTGACGTAGGTCGACAGGCCCACCCGCAGCGGATGCTTGCGCAGGTCTTCGGCGTCGATCGCGACACGCACCGGCAAGCGCTGCACCACCTTGATCCAGTTACCGGTCGCGTTCTCCGCGGGCAGCAGCGAGAACGCGCTGCCGGTGCCGGCATTCAGGCCGACGACCTTGCCGTGATACGTGAAATCCGAATACATGTCGGTGGTGATCTCCACCGGCTGGCCGATGCGGATGTGCTCGAGCTGGGTTTCCTTGAAGTTTGCGTCGACCCAGAGATCCTGCAGGGGTACGACGGTGAGGAGATCCTGCCCGGGCTGCACGCGCTGGCCGACCTGCACCTGGCGACGCGCCGCGTAGCCTTCGATGGGCGAGACGATCGCGTCGCGGCCACTGTTGACCCATGCGTTGCGGAACTGCGAGCGCGCCTGGATGACCGCCGGAAAATTTTCCACCGTCGTGCCATCGACCTGCGCGTGCGCTGCGGCGGCTTCGCGTTCGGCGGCCTGCAAGGCGGCATAGGCCTGCTGCATCTGCCGCTTGCCAGTGTCCACCTCTTCGGCGGACACGGCACGGCGTTCGAGCAGCGGATGTCGGCGGTTGTAGTCGTCGCGCGCCTGTTCGTACTGCGCGCGGCGTTGCGGGATGGCGGCGTCGGCCTGGTTGGCCTGCTGCATGCGCGCCTGCGCCTCGCGCACGGCCTGGGCGAGCTGGCCCTCGGCGTTCATCAGGGCGACCTTGGCGTCGACGGGGTCCAGGCGCACGAGCACCTGGCCCGCGTGCACACGGTCGGTTTCTTCCACCGCCACTTCCACGACGGTGCCGGCCACGCGCGAGGAAATCGTCACCATGTCGCCTTTGACGTAAGCGTCGTCGGTCTTCTCGCGCTGGGTGAACACGAAGATATAAAGCAAGAGCCAGGTCAGGCCCGCCAGCACGAAGACGGCGGCGATCACGGACAGGACGATGACCTTGCGTCGCTTGGCCTTCGGGTCGTCCTTGTCCTTCTTGTCGTCTTTCTTTTCGTCCTTGTCCTCCTTCTTTTCGTCCTTGTCGTCTTTCCTTTGGTTACCGTCGTCGCCGTCCTTGTCTGTGGAATCGTCCTTGTTGTCCTTGGGTGCGTCGTCGTCTGCGCCGTCCTTCTCGGGATCGCGCTCGTCGCCGTACTTATGCAGGTACTTGTAGCGGTATTTGTAAGGCAGCGGGGCGTTCGCGCCCTCGTCGCGCGGCTCGTCGTTCTCGATGGTCATCGGGTGGCTTCCTGTCCGGCGGCCTTGGCCGGAAGATCGGGCAGGTCGTCGGCGTGATAGCCGCCGCCCAGGGCGTGAATCAGGGAAAGGTTGGCGGAAAGGGTCTGGGCGTCGACCTGCAGGCGCGCATCGCGTTGCTGGTCGACCTGCATGTCGGCGCGCAGCCAGTCGCGGTCGTCGATGAGGCCCTTTGAGCGGCGGTCACCCGCGCGGCGCTGTTGCGAACGGGCCGCATCGAGCTGGCGGTCCTGTTGTTCGGCCTGGGCCTGGAGCATGCGCAGGGTTTCGACGCCCTGGGCCACTTCGCCCGCCGCCTGCACCACCGCGCCGTCGTACTGCGCCACGGCGCTGTCGAGCTGCGCCTGCGCGCCTTCGTACTGGGCACGCAGGCGACCCCCGCTGAAGATCGGCAACTGGATCGACGGGCCGATGCCACCCAGCGCCAGTTCCGTGCGCGTGCCCGAGCCGAGGTCGGGATAGGTACGCAGGTAAGCCCCCAGCGCGGTCAGACTCACGTCGGGATAATAGGCCTTGCGCGCCTGGTCGATGTTTTTGGCCGAGGCTTCGATCTGCCAGCGCGCGGCGGCGATGTCCGGACGACGGGCGATCAGGCCCAGTCGCGCATCCGGCGGCAGGCTCGTATCGACGGCCGGCAGCGGACGGGGCACGAGGTCGCCCAGTGCCGCCGGCGACACGCCTGCGAGCGCGGCGAGCTGCACGCGGTCGAGGCTCGCGGCGCCTTCAAGCTGGGCGACGGCTGCCCGTTGCTGGGCCAGTTGCCCGTCGGCCTGGTCCAGCTGCGTGGGGTCGTCCAGTCCGCCGCGCACACGCAGCTGCACGAGCTCGTGGTAATCCTCGGCGCTGCGTACGGCGTGTCTGGCTACCGCCAGGCGTGCCTGCTGGGCTTGCCAGTCGAAATAGGTGTTGGCCACGTTGTATTGCAGGGAGGTAGCCGACGCGGCGCGCTCGGCTTCGGCGGCACGTGCCTGGCCCACGGCCGCGGCCACGGCGTCCTTCTGCTTGCCCCAAAGATCGAGATCCCAGGTGGCGAGGGCACCGGCGGCGCCGCTGTTGCTCCAGCTGCTGCCGGGGCTCAGCTGGAAGCCCTGCGCGTTGCCGGCGGCGCCCGGGGCCTGGCCGCGCAGCGTCACGTCGTTATAGCCGTGGTTGCCGCTGACGAGCCCGCGCACCTGCGGGTTGAGTTCGGCCCGGGCCGAATCCACGGCGCGCTGCGCCGCGCGATAGCGCGCTTCCGCCTGCTCCATGTTGGGCGATCCGCGCATCGCCAGGTCGATGATCCGGTCGAGCTGGTCGTCGCCGTATCGACGCCACCACGCGGCGTCGGGCCAACCCGCTTGTCCGGTGGGAAGGCCCGCAAGCGGAACCTCCTCCCGCGGCGTGAACGCGGGTGGCCGCACGGGCGGGGCGCACGCGGTCAACGACAGGATCGCCACGACCAGAGCGATGCAGGGGCCGCCGCGGGGACGGTCGGGCCGAAAAGGGGTCAACGCCATGACGAATCCATGTGCGAATACTTGCGAACGGGTGGCACGGGAACCGTTCGCCGTGCGGTCGCAACATTTGCAGGCATCGCGTGGGGACGATGTGATGGCGAGCGGCTAAGCTATGGCGCCGTCCCTCGCCAACCAAGCCAAGCCACGTGAACGATTTTCTCAGCGCCCTCCTTCTCGGCATCGTCGAGGGGATCACCGAATTCCTGCCCGTCTCCAGCACCGGCCACCTGCTCATCGCCGAGCGTTGGCTGGGCGCGCGGTCGGACCTGTTCAACGTGGCAATCCAGGCAGGCGCGATCCTCGCGGTCACGTTCATCTACTGGCGCACGCTGTGGAGCTTCGTGCTGAACTGGCGCCAGCCGGAAACCCGCGCCTACGTGGCGAAGCTGGCGGTGGCCTTTCTCATCACCGCGGCGCTCGGCTTCATCGCGACCAAGCTCGGCTTCCGCCTGCCCGAAACGATCACGCCGATCGCCTGGGCGTTGATCATCGGCGGCCTCTGGATGATCGCCGCCGAGCGGCTTGCCGCGAGGCAGCCCGAACGCGCCGCCGTCACCTGGCGGGTGGCGATCCTCGTGGGCCTCGCCCAGATCGTGGCCGGCATCTTCCCGGGCACCTCGCGCTCGGCCTCGACGATCTTCGTGGCCATGCTCGCCGGCACCAGCAACCGCGCCGCGGCCACGGAGTTCGCGTTTCTGGTGGGCATTCCCACGATGTACGCGGCGACAGGCTACGAACTGCTGAAGACGTTCACGCATGGCGGCGCGGCCGGCGAAGACTGGACCGGGCTGGGCGTGGCGTTCGTGGTCTCGACGATCGTGGCCTTTGCCGCGGTGAAGTGGCTGCTGGGCTACATCCGCTCGCACCGTTTCACGCCGTTCGCGATCTACCGCATCGTGGTCGGCATCGCGCTGCTGCTGTGGTTGCCCACCGGCGGCTGAGCGGCTCGTTTCACGGCGTCCCTCGCTCGAACCTGCGCCGAGGGTTCGCGGATACGGTCCGCTCCCCCCACGCTGCAAGCACCGCGGCGACCGGAGGAGAAGCCGACCGTGTCAGCCATCCGGCGCCAGCCGGCATGGGGTTCGACAGCGCGCGCGAGGTCGCCGGGGTTCGCGGCAGGCGCGCGCCTACGCGACCGCCGCCATCGCGTCGGCCTGCTCGGTCTGCGTGCGTTGGCGACGCAGGCGCAGTTCCGCTTCCTGCTGGGCGAGGATGCGGCATTGGGGGTCGCTGGTGCGCTGGAACAGCTCGCTGGTCCACTCGATGAACGCCTGCACGCGCGCCGACAGATGGCGTTTCTGGGGGTAGACGATCCACAGGTTGGAACCGGTGGAGATCGTGTCGGGCATCACGATTTCGAGTTGTCCCTTCGCCAGCGCGGAGGCGGCCAGGCAGTGCGGGGCCTGGATGATGCCCAGGCCCGCGACGGCAGCCTGGATCACCGACTCGCCGTCATTGATCAGCATGTGCGCGTCGACGTCGACCGACACGCGACCGCCCGGGGTATCGAACTGCCACTGATACGGCTTGCCGGTGGTCGGGTGCACGAAGTTGATGGTGCGGTGGGTCTTGAGGTCGTCGATGCGCGATGGCGCGCCCTGGCGCTCCAGGTAGGACGGCGCGGCGCACAGCACGTTGCTGAAGTGGCCGATCTTCCGGGCGATGAGGCTGGAATCGGCCAGTTCACCCATGCGGATCGCGCAATCGAAACCCTCCTCGTTCAGGTCGAACGGAAAGTCGCACATCGTCAACTCGAGCCGGATGTCGGGGTAACGCTGCTCGAATTGCACGAGATTGGGAATGATCGCCGCCCGCCCCACGGCTGACGACGCCGCCACCTTCAGCTTGCCCGCCGGCTTGGTCCGGGCGTACCCCAGCGCTTCGGTGGCCTCGTTTAAATCGGCCAGGATTTCCTTGCAACGTGCATAGAACGCGGACCCATCGTCGGTCAACCGCAGTGATCGCGTGGAGCGGAAGAACAGCCTGGCGCCGAGGTTTTCCTCCAGGCGCGAAATCGCCCGGCTCACGCCGGACGGCGTCATCTCCAGATGTTGCGCCGCGGCGGAAAAGCTCTTGGCTTCGACCACCCGCACGAAAACGCTTATCGCCGAAAAATCGTCCATCGCCGACTCCAGATCGTTCGCATTCGTGACTGACCGTCACAGGCGGGGTGATTGTAGACCCATTTTTCGCTTGCGAAGCAAGACCTAGATTTCGCCACCTGACGCGATCCGGCTTGACCTCAATCTATGTTGAGGTCACATCCTGCCGCACCGCAACGTCTTCCCCTTTCGTCGCGAAGCATTCCAGGGACAGCCATGAAGAAGAAAATCCTGTTCGGTTCCAGCGCCCTCGCGGTCGCGGTCGCCTCCGCCGTCTGGCTGAGCGCCGGCAGCTCCAGCCATGCCGCCGAGCCCGCCGCGGCGGCGCCGGCCCCCGAGGTCACCGTCGCCCAGGTGCTCTTGCGCCCGGTCGCCGACAGCGCCACGTTCACCGGTCGCGTGCAGGCGGTGGACGCCATCGACGTGAAGCCCCGCGTCGGCGGTTACATCGACTCGGCGCATTTCCGCGAAGGCGCCAACGTGAAAAAGGGCGACCTGCTCTTCACCATCGACCCCCGCCCCTACAAGGCCGAGGTCGATCGCCTCGCCGCCAACCTCGCCCAGGCCCGCGCCGAGGCGAAGAACGCCGACGCCAACGCCGCCCGCGGCGGCAAGCTGGTCGCCCAGCACGCGGTCTCGCAGGAAGAAGCGGACCGCCTGGATACCGCCGCCGCGAGCGCCCGGGCCCAGGTCGCCTCCGTGCAGGCCGCACTCGACGCCGCGAAACTCAACCTCTCGTTCACCGAAGTACGCGCACCCGTCGACGGCCACGTCAGCAACCAGCGCATCACCCCCGGCAATCTCGTCACCCCATCGGACACGCTCACCAGCGTGGTGACCGTGGACCCGATGTACGTCTACTTCGACGTCGACGAGCAGACCTTCCTCAAGCTCGACCGCCTGCGCCGCCAGAACGGCCGCGCGCCCGAGGTGCAGATGGGCCTGGCCGACGAGCGCGGCTATCCGCACCCGGGCAAGATCGATTTCGTCGACAACCAGGTGCGTGCCGGCGCCGGCACGATCCGCCTGCGCGCCGTGTTCCCGAACGGCGATGGCGCGTTCACCCCGGGGCTTTTCGCCCGCGTGGAGTTGCGCAGCGGCAACCCTGCGCCGCGCGCGCTGATCGACGATCGCGCCGTCGGCACCGACCTGGGCAACAAGTACGTCTACGTGGTCGGCAAGGACAGGAAGGTGCAGTACCGCCGCGTCGCCACCGGCGCGATGGTCGATGGCCTGCGCGTGGTGGACGACGGCCTGGGTGCCGAGGACGTGGTGGTGGTCAACGGTCTGCAGCACGTGCGCCCCGGCGTCGAGGTGAACCCCAAACGCGTCGCCATGGCGTCGCTCGTGCCCCACGCCGGCCCTGACGTGGCGGCGCGCCCGGCCGGTGTCGACAGCGTGGCGCAGAACCAGGACTGATTCCCCATGAAAATCGCGCAATTCTTCGTCGAACGTCCGATCCTGGCGGGCGTGCTGTCGGTGCTTTTCCTGATCGCGGGTGGCATCGCCGTGTTCAAGCTGCCGATCAGCGAATACCCGGAAGTGGTGCCGCCCACCGTGGTGGTGAAAGCCAGCTACCCCGGCGCCAACCCCAAGGTGATCGCCGAAACCGTCGCCACGCCGCTCGAAGAGCAGATCAACGGCGTGGAAGGCATGCTCTACACCTCCTCGCAGTCGACCAGCGACGGCACGATGACCCTCACGGTCACCTTCGCCCTGGGCACCGATCTGGACAACGCGCAGGTGCAGACGCAGAACCGCGTCGCGCAGGCGTTGCCGCGCCTGCCCGAAGAGGTGCAGCGCCTGGGCGTGACCACCACCAAGAGCTCGCCCGACCTGACCATGGTCGTGCACCTCACCTCGCCCGATAGCCGCTACGACATGCTGTATCTGTCGAACTACGCGCGCACGCGCATCAAGGATCAGCTCGCCCGGCTGGACGGCGTGGGCGACGTGCAGCTCTTCGGCGCGGGCGAATACAGCATGCGCATCTGGATGAACCCGGAAAAGCTCGCCATCCGCAACCTCACCACGGGCGACGTGATCAAGGCGATCCGCGAGCAGAACATCGAGGTGGCCGCAGGTTCGCTCAACGCGCCGCCCGGCCCGGATGCCAACGCCTTCCAGGTAAACATCAACACGCGCGGCCGCCTCGTGACCGAGGATGACTTCCTCAACATCATCGTGCGCAGCGACACCAGCGGTTCGGTCACGCACCTGCGTGACGTGGCGAGGGTGGAGCTGGGCTCGAACAACTACGCGCTGCGCAGCCTGCTGAACAACCGCGAGGCCGTCGCCATTCCGATCTTCCAGCGACCGGGATCGAACGCGATCGCGATCTCCGACGAAGTGCGCAAGGAGATGGCCCAGCTGAAGAAGGAGTTCCCCCAGGGCGTCGACTACTCCATCGTCTATGACCCGACCGTGTTCGTGCGCGGCTCGATCGAGGCCGTGGTGCACACGCTGTTCGAGGCGATCGTTCTCGTGGTGCTGGTGGTGATCCTGTTCCTGCAGACCTGGCGCGCGTCGATCATCCCGCTCGTCGCGGTGCCGGTATCGCTGATCGGTACGTTCGCCGTGATGTACCTCGTGGGCTTTTCGCTCAACGCGCTGTCGCTATTCGGCCTCGTGCTCGCGATCGGCATCGTCGTCGATGACGCCATCGTGGTGGTCGAGAACGTGGAGCGGCACATCGAACACGGGCTCGATCCGAAGACGGCCACGCGCCAGGCGATGACCGAAGTGACCGGGCCCATCGTCGCCACCGCGCTCGTGCTCTGCGCGGTGTTCGTGCCGGCCGCCTTCATCAGCGGCCTCACGGGCCAGTTCTACCGGCAGTTCGCGCTGACCATTGCCATCTCGACGGTGATCTCGGCGTTCAACTCGCTCACCCTGAGCCCGGCGCTGTCCGCGATCCTGCTCAAGGGCCGCGACGAGCCGAAAGACCGTCTCACGGTAGGGATGGAGCGCAGCCTGGGCTGGCTGTTCCGTCCGTTCAACCGTACCTTCGAGCGTGCGGCCGACGGCTACGTCGGCGGCGTGCAGAAGATCCTCCGCTTCAGCGCGATCGTGCTGGTGCTCTACGCCGGCCTGGTCGGCCTGGGCGTGCTGGGCTTCATGCGCACGCCGACCGGCTTCGTGCCGCCGCAGGACAAGCAATACCTCGTCGCGTTCGCGCAGCTGCCCGATGCCGCCTCGCTGGATCGCACCGAGTCCGTGATCCGGCGCATGGGTGAGATCGCATTGAAGGACCCCGGCGTGGAAAGTGCGGTGCAGTTCCCCGGCCTGTCGATCAACGGCTTCACCAACAGCACGAATTCGGGCATCGCCTTCGTCACGTTGAAGCCGTTCGACGAGCGCCGCGCGGGCGACCTCTCGGCCGACGCCATCGCCGCCCGGCTCAACGCGCAGTTCGCGGGCATCCAGGATGCCTATATCGCGATCTTCCCGCCTCCGCCGGTGAACGGCCTGGGCACGATCGGCGGCTTCCGCATGCAGATCGAGGATCGCGGCGACATGGGCTTCGAGGAGCTGTACAAACAAACCCAGGGCATCATCGGCACCAGCCAGAAGAGCCCGGCACTGGCCCACCTGTTCACCAGTTTCCAGGTGAGCGTGCCGCAGTTCGATGCCGACATCGACCGTGAAAAGGCGAAGTCAGAAGGCATCGATCTGGGCGACGTGTTCCAGACGATGCAGGCCTACCTGGGCTCGCTCTACGTGAACGACTTCAACCGCTTCGGCCGCACCTACCAGGTGAACGTGTCCGCGGAGCCGGCGTTCCGCCACGAACCGTCGGACATCGTGGGGCTGAAGACACGCAATGCCGCGGGCGATCTCGTGCCGCTGGGTTCGTTCCTCACCGTGCGCCAGACCAACGGGCCGGATCGCGTGCAGCATTACAACGGCTTTCCCACCGCCGAGATCAGCGGCGGCGCGGCGCCTGGCTATAGCACCGGACAGGCGCAGGCCGCGATGGAGCAGCTGGTGAAGGCCAACCTGCCCAACGGCATGACCTACGAATGGACCGAGCTGACGTACCAGCAGATCCTCGCGGGCAACACCGCGGTGCTGGTGTTCCCGCTGTCGGTACTGTTGGTGTTCCTGGTGCTCGCTTCGCTGTACGAGAGCCTCAGCCTGCCGTTGGCGGTGATCCTCATCGTGCCGATGGTGCTGCTTTCGGCGATCGCGGGCATCATCGTCACCGGCGGCGACAACAACATCTTTACCCAGATCGGACTGATCGTGCTGGTCGGCCTGGCGTGCAAGAACGCGATCCTGATCGTGGAATTCGCCCGCGAGGCCGAGATCCAGGGCATGAACCGCGTCGATGCCGTGCTGGAAGCCGCACGCCTGCGACTGCGCCCGATCCTGATGACGTCGTTCGCCTTCATCATGGGCGTGGTGCCGTTGGTGACCTCGCACGGCGCCGGCGCCGAAATGCGCCACGCGATGGGCGTGGCCGTGTTCGCCGGCATGCTCGGCGTCACCTTCTTCGGCCTGATCTTCACCCCGCTCTTCTATGTGCTGATCCGCGCGTGGAACGAACGCTCCGAGGCGCGCCGCGCGGCGCGCCGAGAGCGCCGTCTCCTCGACCACGCGGCCCGGGAGTCGTGATCGATGAAAACCCTGTTCCGTAGCACCGCCCTGTTCGCCGCGCTCGCGCTTGCCGGTTGCGCGAGCGTCGGCCCCGACTACCATGCGCCGCCACAGCGTCCCCTCACGCTGCAAGGCGTCGACGCCGCGCGGCAAAGCACCGCGGATTTCCAGGCCCGGTGGTGGAAGCAGTTCGGCGACCCCACGCTCGATACGCTGATCCAGCGGGCCGCGGCCAACGCGCCCGACCTGAAGATCGCGGTGGCGCGCCTGAACCAGGCACGTGCCGCCCTGGGCACCGCGCGATCGCAGCAGATCCCCGACGTGGAAACCGGCGTGTCCTATACACGCAGCCGCCAGCAGCAGCCCGGCTTCACCGACCGCCGCACCACGGTCACCACCTACCAGGCCGGTTTCGACGCCTCATGGGAGCTCGATCTGTTCGGCGGCATCCGTCGCCAGGTAGAAGCCGCGCGTGCCGACGCGGACGCCGGCGAGGCCGCGTTGCGCGATGCGCAGGTCACCCTGTTCGCCGAAGTGGCCCGCAACTACTTCGATCTGCGCGGCACGCAGTTGCGCCTGGACGTCGCCCACCGGGACATCGCCAACCAGCGCGATTCACTCAAGGTGATCGGAGCCCGCGTCGACCTCGGCACGGGAACCGAGCAGGACCTGGCCAGCGCCCGGGCCCGGCTTGCCGCGGTGGAAGCGCAACTGCCCGTGCTGGAAACCCAGGCCCAGGCCGACCAGTTCCGCCTCGCCGTGCTGCTCGGCACGCGCCCCGGCGAACTCGACGTGGATCTGTCGCCCGCGACCCTCCGGCCGATCGACGTGAGCCTGCCCATCGGCGGCGCCGACGCGGTACTGGCACGCCGACCGGACATCCGCGTGGCCGAGCGCGAACTCGCCGCGGCCAACGCCCGGATCGGCGTGGCCCGGGCGGAGTGGTTTCCGCACGTATCGCTCGGCGGCTTTATCGGTTTTCTCGCCGGACGCAGCAACGACTTCGGCGGTGCGAATTCGCGGGCATGGTCCGTCGCACCGAGCATCGCCTGGTCGGGCCTCAACGTGCAGCGGGTGAACGCGAGCGTGAAGGGGGCGCAGGCACGGGCCGAGGAAGCGCGTGCGAATTACGATCGCACGGTACTCAGGGCGCTCGAAGACGTCGACAACTCGCTGGTCGGTTTCAATCGGCAGCGCGACCGCGTGGAAAAGCTGCTCGTGCAGGCGACCGAAAGCCGTCGTGCGGCGGAGCTGGCCAAGCTCCGTTACGACGCCGGCCGTACCGACTACCTCGAACGGCTCGATGCCGAGCGTACCCAGCTCTCGGCCGAAGACCAGCTCGCCGAGGCCGAGGCGGCGATCAACATGCGCGCGGTGCAGTTGTACAAGGCGCTCGGCGGTGGGTGGGAAGCCTGTGGGGGCACCTCGTGCGGCGAGGTGGCGACCGCCCCATGAGCCCGGCCAAGGTCCATCGCCTGCCGCTACGTGGCGCCCGTTCGGCCACCACGGCGACGGAGCCCCCGATCCACCAGCGCGTCGCGCTGATCAGCGGCGCCAATCGCGGTATCGGCCTGGAGGTGAGCAAGCAGCTCGCCTCCTGCGGCGTCACCGTATTCATGGGCATGCGCGAACCGGGCAGGAACGACCCGGCCGTGAAGGCGGTGCGCGCACTCGGCGGGGAGGCCCATGCGTTGAAGCTCGACGTGACCCGCGCCGCCGACGTGGCGAACGCCATCGCGCAGATCGACGATCGCAGGGGCCGACTCGATATCCTGGTGAACAACGCGGGCGGATACTTCGACCACGACGCCCGCGCCGCGACGCCCGACCTCGAGACCGTCCGCGGCGCGCTCGAGGTGAACCTGCTCGGCGCATGGTGCCTCACCGCCGCCGCATTGCCGCTGATGCGTCGGCACGGTTACGGACGGGTGGTAAACGTGTCCAGCGAATGCGCCACGGTCGCCATGTGCGGCGAGACCGCGCCCGCATACCGGGTATCGAAGGCCGCACTCAACGCGTACACGCAGGTGGTGGCGAAAGAAATGGCCGGGAGCGGCATCCTCATCAACGCGGTGTCGCCCGGTTGGACCGCCACCGCGCTCGGCGGCAGCGGGGGCAGGCCGGTCGCCGACGCGGCCGAGGGTATCGTGTGGGCCGCGTTGTTGCCGGAGCGCGAGGCAGGAAACGGCGCGTTTTATCGCGACCGCGCGAGGATCGGTTGGTAGGCGCCGACGCGGACGCCGCCACGCGCTACCGCGAAATGATGTGCGCGAACCATTCCCAGCCACGCAACCGCGCGGTAATGAGTTTCACGCACGTCAGCATCGGCACGGCGAGGATGGCGCCGGGAATGCCCCACAGCCAGCCCCAGATGAGCAGCCACAGGAGGATGGCCACGGGTGACAAGCGCGAGCGGCGACCCTGCAGCATCGGCGTGATCAGGTTGCCTTCCACCGCCGTGATGCCCGCGAACGTGATCGCCGGCAGCAGCGCGGTGCCTACCTGCTGGAAGTGCAGCGTGCCCACTACCGCCAGCACCGTGGTGGTCGTAATGGCACCGACATAGGGAATGAAGTTCGCTACCGTGGCGAAACAACCCCAGAGCAGCGGGTCGGGCACGTCGTAGACATACAGCATGCCGGCGGTGGCCAGGCCCAGCGTGACGTTGATCGCCGCGGTGAGCAGCAGATAGCTGGATACCTCGACCTGAATGCTACGGACGATGCTGACCGTGTGCCGTTTGTAGGCGAAGGTCGGTGAAATCTCCACCGCGCGACGCAGGATTTCGTCGCCGTACACAAGAAAGAAGAACACCAGCAATGCCACGGTCAGCACGCTCGCCACGATCTTCGGCGCGGTGGACACGACGTCCCACGCGGTGAAGGCGAGCATGCTCGGCTGCTGCACGGCACGCGTCGGCACGCCACCGGCCAGCGATTGCGTGGCGCGGCTGGCGGCTTCGATCTGCTGGGTCAGCGGCTTGATCTTCGGTGCGAGCGAACGTAGTGCCGTAGGTGCCTCGTGGAACCAGTTCAACGCCGGTTGCGAGAGGGTAACGGCGGCGGTGACAAGCCCCGCCATCAACAACATCATGAGCGTCACCGCGGCGAGCCAGCGCGGCACACGCCAACGCGCGGCGGTCGCGACGATGGGGTTCAAGGCGAGGCCGATGAAACCGGCAAGCACCAGCGGCACCAGCAACGACTTGCCGATCGCAATGGTGTAGACCAGCGCCAGCAGGATCATCCCCGTCAACGAGATGCGAATCGCTTGCAGATGGCGCGAAATACGTCGGGTACTACGGCTGGAACGTGTTTTCCGGCGCGGCTGGGTGACCAGGGTCGATACGGCCGAACCCGGCGCCGCGGTGGACGCCCGCGGCGTGGGCAACGAACTGACCGGTTCGTTCACGGCGTGTCGGCGGCGGCGTCATCCGCATCGCCGTCACCGCCGCCGCCGACGAGGTCGCCGATCAGTCCGCCGGCGACGGTGGAGATGATCCGGCTCACGATATCGGCACTGCCGCCCGCCACCAGCCCGCTCACGCCAGGCACCGCCAGGGGGTTCATCCGCGTGGTGCCCAGCAGGAAACCCGCCCCGGCGGCAACACTCACGACAGTCAGGGGGTGCTCGTAACCGCGGGCGATCAGGGACGCGGCCGGCGCGACGGTTTCTTCCCGGGCCAGGACCACCTCGGCGCGGGCCTTCGTAACCTTGGCCATGCTGCTGAAAATACCCATCGTCTAGTTCTCCGCCCGTTCGCCTTCGGCCTTGCCCCGCTGCATCGCCTCTTTCGCCAGCGCGGCGAACTCGGCGCGGGTGCCCGGAAGGGTAAGCCAGTGCATGCTGCGACGGAATACCAGGATCGCCAGCACCAGCAGCACGAGCTGGACGCCGGCCAGCGCCGTCAATGCCCAGGCCCAGGAGTGGAACCACTGGGCGAGCCCCCACCCGGCCAGCGCCAGGAGCGTAAAGCCCAGCGCCACCGCGAAGACGATGGCCGCCAGGCCCATGAAAAGCATCAGCACGAAGCCGCTGCGGGCCAGGCCCACTTCGGCCAGCATGAGCCGGAACTGCGCGCCGAACAGATGTTTGAGGCCGACACCGAGCTGGCGGAACTCATCGACCCACGGCGGCAGGCTCACTCCCGGACGGGAGGTGCCTGCCGCCTTGTCGTCTTCGAGCCCCGAGGGACTATCTTCCCGCATGCGTGGTCCCCCGGGCAGAACGATCAGTGACGGAAGATGCGGCCCGCGAGCCAGCCCGCGGCGATGGCCATGGCGACCGACTGGACCGGCTTCTCGCGAACGTAATCACGGGCGACGTCGAGCCAGTCGTTGGCACGATCCACGGCGTCATCGTAGGCCTCCTTGCCACGCAGCTTGGCCTCTTCGGCCTTCTCGGCAGCGCGGGTGGCGCCATGGGCGGCCTTGTCGGTGGCGTTGTGCAGGCCCGACTCCACCTTGTCGGCGGCGCGGTCCACTGCATCCTTCGTGCGCTCGACGGCGTCGGACGTCGCCTGCTTCACGCGCTCGGCGCGCTCTTCGATGCGTCCGGCGGCCGACAAGGTGTTGGCGGCGGCGGAAGCGGCGTTGGCAACGTGGTCCTCGGGCTTGCTCATGGTGAACGTCTCCGGCAGATCGGGCAGGTCAGGTTAACGGGATAAAGGTGACAGGCAGGTCGTCGCGTCAGACGCTTCGGCCACGGAAGAACGAGATGATCGCGAGGATCAGGAAGATCACGAAGAGGATCTTCGCGATGCCGGCCGCCGTGCCAGCGATGCCACCGAAGCCGAACACGGCGGCGATGATCGCGATCACGAGAAAGATAAGGGCGTAGTGCAGCATGACGTTGTCTCCTTCGGGATGCGCCACCATTTCGTCGCGCGGCCCGCGCATGCCGCGTGAAGCCGCCGCGCGCGATGCGCGCGGCGTTCAGCATCGGCGTTCACGCCTCCCTCACGCCTTCACCTTCGGGTTGAGCGAGTACGTGCCCGTCAGAACCGCCTCGTCGATCACGTGGCCCTTGATGACGTCACGGAATTCGGCCAGCGAAAAGCCGTTCTCGAGTTCGACCGCTTCCACGTCCAGCGCGTACACGTGGAAGTGATAGTGATGCACCAGGGTATCGTTCCACGGGGGGCACGGGCCGTCGTAACCGTGGTAATGGCCTTCCATCTCCGCATCGCCCTTGAACCAGCCGGTGTAGTCGTTGATGCCCTGCACCGCGCCGGGGGGTGCGACGAGGTCGTCCTTGAGCTTTCCGTTGCCCTTGCCCCGCGGCACGATGCCTTCGCCGCACGCGCCTTCGCCCAGCTCGCGGCATTCGGCCGGGATATTGGCCATCAGCCAGTGCACGAATTCCACGCGCGGCAGGTCGCGGCGCACCTCCCGGCCCTCGACGTTGACGTCGTCGGGTTTGGACGGCACGTCGGTGTCGATGACGGCGATGGCGAAGGATTTCGTGGCGGACGGCACTTCCGTCCAAGCCAGGTGCGGCGTGACGTTGCCGGCTGGCTTGACCGGCTCACCGATCTCCATGAAAGCATGCCGGGCGGGGATCGGCTTGCCGTGCTCGACGCTGTTGCTGGTAAGACGCATGGGGAGTCTCCTTGCTGGCTTGATGTGATCGGTCGATGGCGCGCGCCGTCACCGTTTCGTCGTCGACACGCGACCGAACCGAGGTGAACCGGTTGCCACCTCGCGTGGCGACGTGAGCGAGGACGACCGGGGGCGGACAGGCTCCGGTGGGGCGGTCACCTTAGGCCCGCCTTCGCGAAGGCGAGGTCAGCGCCGGATCGCGTCGAACCGGGCCGCGATGTAATCGTCGGTGAAGCTGGTCATGCCGAAGTCCCGGATGAACCCGCAATGGCCGCCATACCGGGCGATGTCCAGCTCGACGTTCGGCGGCAGGCGCAGCTGGTCGAAGGCGGCGACCGGGATCACGGGATCGTCGCGCGAGGTCAGGATGGTGGCCGGCAGGTGCAGATCCATCAGGCGATCGCCGGCGACCGAATAGCCGTCGAGGTAGGCCTCGAGGGAATCGAAATCGGTGTGGCGGACCACCAGCGAACGGGTGAGGTCACGCATGTTCTGGTTCAGCTCGGCCAGCTCGAAATAGGTCTGCTGCGGAAACGCCTGCTGCTTCAGGCGCAGCGAGCGGCGCCATTTCTGCATGAAATACGCCTGGTAGAACCACGGCGCGGCACTCTCCAGCGAAAACAGGCCTTCGCTCGGATCGATGATGGGGCACACGGCCATCACGTAGTCGAGCGTTATGCCCTTCGCTTGCGCCAGCATGCCGGCGCGCAGCGCAAAATTGCCGCCAAGCGAGAAACCGGCCACGCCCACGGCCTTCGCCGGGAACTGGCGCACGATCTCACCCAGCGCCACCACCACCTCGTCGATGCGGCAGGAGTGGAACAGCGCCTCGTTGAGCCCGTGGCTGTCGCCGTGATCGCGGAAATTGAGCCGGAACACGTCCCAGCCGTCTTCCAGCAGGCGGCTGCCGGTCTGCAGCACGTAGGTCGAATCGACGCTGCCTTCCCAGCCATGGAACAGGATGGCCAGGCCGCGGGATTCGCGCCCGGTGACCTGTGCGGTGTAGCGACCGCTGAGGCGATCGCCGTGGCCGACGTCGATCAGTACCTCGCGGGCGTTTTCCTGCACCTTTCTCGCGCGCCGCGGCAGCAGGCGGCGACGCACGCCGCTGGACGACAGCATGGTCTGGATATGACCGCTGCGCAGCGGCCAGGGCGGAACGAAGTCGGCGCCCGTCGGCAGGCTCATGACGACACGCCGTCTTCCAGCGCGGCGGCGATACGCTCGCGCGAGGTTTCGGCCATGCGACGGCGGCCGTCCGGCGACACCGGCACGGGCTCCAGGAAGTGCACCTCGACGTCCAGCGGCGCTTCGCCGAGCAGGCGCAGGAAATTGCCCATGAAGCTCTCGCCCACGCGGAACCCGGCATCGACGACGCGGCGGCCGTCGCGGGCGAAACGCAACGCCACCGGCTGCACCGGGACCTCGGCATCGAGCGCAGCCTGGAAGATGCGGGCGTGGAACACGCGCAGCACGCCCTCGTGCCCCGTGCCACCCTCGGGGAACACGGCCACCGAGCGCCCCTGGCGCAAGCGCTCGACCATCACGGCCATCACCGACGCCAGGGAGTGGTTGTTGCCGCGGCGATGGAAGATCGTGCCCCCACGCGAGGCCATCCAGCCCACGAGCGGCCAGCTGGCGATCTCGGCCTTGGCCACGAAACAGGCCGCGCGCTGGGAATGCAGCAGCTCGATGTCGAGCCAGGAGGTGTGGTTGGCGACGAACAGCACCGGATCGGGCAGCGGCGTGCCGAAGCGGCGGCTGCGAAAGCCGAACACGCGCAGGAGCAGCGTCGACCACAACCGGATGGTGCGGTGCGCCAGCGGCTCGCGGCCGTTTTTCATCACCCCGCCCGCCCAGCTCAGGATCAGCGCGCAGATCACGATGCCGAACAGCACGTGGAGGATCAGCAACGGCACGCGCCACAGGTAACGCAGCGGACGCAGGCGGTCGTGAGGGGTCGGGTTGGTGGTGGCGGCGTCCATCGAGCGCACAAGATTAACGACGCGGCGGATCGCCCGCTAGGGGAAATCCCTATTACCTTGTCTGTCCGGGGTTTGCGGACCCCGTCGACGGCGCCAGGCCAAGGGGTAAGGCCGTGGAGGCCTTGACCGTGCGCAGCACGAAGCTGGTGTTCACGTCGGCGACGCCGGCGGCGTTGAGCAGGCGGTCGAGCAGGAAGCGGGAAAAGCCGTCGAGGTCGGGCACGTAAACCTGGAGGAGGTAGTCCATGTCGCCGGTGAGCGCGTAGCAGGAGACGACCTCGTCCCACGCCGCCACCCGCTCGATGAAGGCGTCGATGGCCTCCGACTCATGGTGGCTCAGCTGCACGCGGACGAAGGCCTGGAGGCCCAGCCCAAGGGCCCGCGGCTCCAGTCGGGCACCGTATCCCGCGATAACCCCCTCGGCCTCCAGCCGCTGCACGCGACGCAGGCAGGCCGACGGCGAGAGATTGACCGCGGTGGCGAGGTCAGCATTGGTGATGCGTCCCTGAGCCTGGAGCACAGCGAGGATGCGCAGGTCGGTACGATCCAGTGATGCTTGCACGATTCTGTCTCCTAAAGCGACCTAATGAGCATATTCTTGCACGATAGACGGAATTAATTGCAACAAAACAAACTCATTGCGTGCCGTCGGCCCTAAGCTGTTGCGGTATCCCCACCCGCCCCTCAGGAGGCCGTCATGGACACGCCCCGTCGCGTCGAACACCAGCAGACCGATCGTGGCTATGTGCCCGTCTACGCGACCGGCACCGTGGAGCAACCGTGGGCGAGCTATTCGAAGACCGACCACGACGTCTGGGACACCCTCTACCGTCGGCAGCGCGAGCTGCTTCCCGCTTACGCCTGCCAGGCATTTCTGGACGGCCTGGACGCCTTCGGCATGGGCGAGGGCGGCATCCCCCGGTTCGACGACCTCAACGAGGTGCTGGGCAAAGCCACCGGCTGGCGGATCGTCGCGGTAGAAGGCCTGCTGCCGGACGAGGTGTTTTTCGACCACCTGGCGAATCGCCGGTTTCCGGTCAGTTGGTGGATCCGCAAGCCCGAACAGCTCGATTACCTCTCGGAGCCGGATCTGTTCCACGACCTGTTCGGCCACGTGCCGCTGCTGCTCAACCCGGTCTTCGCCGACTACATGCAGGCCTACGGCAAGGGCGGCATGAAGGCTCATGCCATCGGTCCGGAGGCGCTGATGAACCTGACCCGCCTGTACTGGTACACGGTGGAGTTCGGCCTCATCCGCACCGACGCCGGGCTGCGCATCTACGGCGCCGGCATCGTCAGTTCGAAGGGCGAGTCGGTCTACGCCATCGATTCGGCGGCGCCCAACCGCATCGGGTTCGACCTGGAGCGGGTGATGAACACCCGGTACCGGATCGACACCTACCAGCAAACCTACTTCGTGATCGACGATTTCGCGCAGCTGTTCGATGCGACCGGGCCGGATTTCACCCCGATCTACGCCCGGCTGGCCGACAGCTCGCCCGTAGCCGCGGCGGACGTGTTGCCGACCGACACCGTCTACCAACGGGGCACCCGCGAGGGCTTCGCTAACGGCGCGGACAACTGAAACTCGACGGCGGGCTAACGATTCGACGTTTACGATGGCTTCCAGTTGTTGAAAACAGGGTGGAACCATCGTGGTCGTATTCGATATCCCTTTTGCTTCCGTCGGTCCGGGGCTCTGGTTGCTGCAGAAGAACGAGGCCGAGTTCGGTGAATTCTGTTCGCGCGATGACGCACTGGCCTGCGCCATCGCCGAAGGGCGCCGGATCGAAGCTGCCCGGGCCCGGGCCCGCGTGGTGCTGAACATCGAAGGCAACGACGGCCACTGGCGCGCGTTCGATACCTCGATCAAGCCGGTCTAAAAGGCCGCCCCTCCCCACGCCCCGTACGGGGCCGTGAGACGACGAAGCCGCGCGGCGCGACCCGTGCGGCTTTTTCTTACGTCTGCACGGATAACCGGACCCATCCCAGCGATCAGCACGACGAGCCGGTGGATGGTTCGACTGGGAGAGCCGTGGGGCTGTCGCGACCTTGTGGCGCCAGAGCACGTGGCACCTGGGGCGGTGTCGCAGGGAGACCTTGGTGTCCACCGTCGAGGCGAGTTCCGCGCTAGGGAGCGGCCGAAGGCCCTTTGGATATACGGGCCGCGCAAGCGGCCCATCTCTATCGAACGCGGAGGGCCTGTCCGAGCAGCGAGGGGCGACATCGAAGGCTCTGGCCTCAACGCCTCACGCTCCATGCGCACAAAATAAAACCCCGGCAGCCAGGGGAGGAGCTGCCGGGGTCGCGTCGGGTCCAGGCTATCAGGGGAAATAGCGGGACCCGGGACAGAAGGCGAATGGATCGGCCCTCTGCCAACAGGTCGCCTCTCGGCGATCGAAGACTTAGATAGGGCCGATGCCGTGAAGTTCCCGTATCACGCCCCCGGTGCGTTTGGACTCTGTTTAACTTCGGCGGCCGCCGCATGGGTGGCGAGCCACGGCCGCACCTGGGCGATCCATAGCGCGTAGCCCTTGGGGTTCATGTGCAGGCCGTCGCCGATGAAGAGCTCCTTGCGGGGTTGGCCTTTGGCATCGAGCATGGCCGGCGCGACATCGAGGAAGGTGACGTCCTTCTGCCGGCCGGCCCAGTCGCGGATCAGGTCATTGGCCTGGGCCACTTTCGCCAGCAGGGCCACGCGGGCCACGCTGGGCTTGATGGAAAGGAAGGCGATGGGCACGTCCGGCTGCGCCTGGCGCACCCGGGCCACGAAGGCGGCGAAGTCGTCGCGCACCTTCGCCGGCGTGTCGCCGCCTTCCAGGTCGTTGTCGCCGGCGTAGAGCACGATCGCCACCGGGTGATACGGCGTGACGATGCGGTCGGCGAACGCCGTGGCGTCGTCGAGATCGGAGCCGCCGAAGCCGCGGTTGATCACCCGGTAGTTCGGGAAGTCGTGGGCCAGGGACGTCCACATGCGGATCGACGAGCTGCCGACGAAGAGCACCGCGTTCCGCGGCGGCGGCGTGGCCCGGTCGGTGGCCTCGAACGCCCGGATGTCGGGCTCCCAGCGAGCGTGGTCGTTGTCACGGGCGGCGGCGCCGAAAGCGAGGCCGAGGAGGAACAGGGCAAGGACGGGCTTTTTCATTCCTGCGACCGTACGCCTTTCAGGGCGTCGGGGGCAAACCGCGCTCCACCGCCGTCACCTTGAGCACCGCCTCGATGCGCCGGCCGTTCCAGCGGTAGATGAAGTGTTCGGCCTGCACGCAGGGCGCGACCAGGTCGGGGTAGAACAGCGCCGCGCATTCGCCGCCCGGGTGCCGCGCGCTGTCGTAGACGATGCCGTTGGAGCCCGCCTCGCGCAGCGTCCGCGCCAGGCGGACGCTGGCCACGTAGGAATCGGCGTCGTGCTCGGCGGCCCAACCGCCGCGGATGTCGTGCAGCCGGCCGGCGACGGCCGTCCGGTAGCAGCGCACCTGCACGTCGGTCGGGGGCTCGTGGGTGGCCGCGAGAAAGGCCTCGCGATGGAAGACCGTCTCCTCGATCGCCGTCGGGATGCTGTGCGCGGCGTAGAACACGCCCCAGTGACCGTCGGAGAAGCGGCTGCCCTCGGGCGGGACGTGCGCGAACGCCGCCATGATCGGCGTGGTGCCGGGGCCGGATACCCGGCGCTCGGGTGGCACGAGGCTGAGCGCGCCCATCTCGTCGCGCAGGCGCGGGTTGGTCAGCGATTCGATGGCCATCACCGCGTCGATGTCCTTCGGATCGGCGATGCGGTCGAACAGCCCCACCGGCGGGAACCGGCTCGGCACGATGCGGTAGGCCTGGGTCCAGCGGATCCGTCGCTGCGGGGGCAGCGCGTTCATCCGTTCCAGCCGCGTTGCGCGTCCAGGTATTGCCGGACGACGTACAGGTCGGCCACGTTGCCCGAGAGCATGCGGTCGAGCGCGGACCGGCCGCCGAACAGCGCGGCCTGGTTGGGCCGGCGCACCCAGGCATCGGCCTGGGCGGGGTCGGGGAAGAGGATCTGGAGGTCCTTCCAGATACCCAGCAGGTAACTGATGCGCTCGACGACATCGCGCGACGGGGCGCCGTCCTGCTGTTTCTTCCACTTGAAGTAGGTCGATTCCGGCGGGTCGCCGAGCAGCGTGCGCTGTTCGGCCGCCTTGAGTTTCCAGTGTTCGGCCAGGGCGAAGAAGGCGCGGAGGGCGGCGCCGCCCAGGTCGGCGGCGTGGACGGGTTCGGCATGGATGGCGGGTCGCATCACGGCTTCACCTGTGGAGTTGTGATGCAGTCTACACCACAGGTGGAGTTTTTGCGATACCGCGCCGGCTTACCGCCGCGAGGCGATCCACGCGTCGATCTGCGCTTCGAGCACGGGCAGCGGCACCGAACCCAGCGCCAGCACGGTGTCGTGAAACGCGCGCAGATCGAACTTCGGCCCCAGGGCTTTTTCCGCGCGCTCGCGCAGTTCGAGGATCTTCAGGTAGCCGAGCTCGTACGACAGCGCCTGTCCCGGCCAGCTGATGTAGCGATCGACCTCGTTGGCGATCTCGCGCTGGCTCAGCGCGGTGTTCTGGGTGAGGTAATCGATAGCCTGCTGGCGCGTCCAGCCGTCGTGGTGGATGCCGGTGTCGACCACGAGCCGACACGCACGCCACATCTGGTAGGTGAGGTAGCCGAAGCGCTCGTAGGGCGTGTGGTAGATGCCCATCTCGTTGCCGAGGTATTCCGAGTACAACGCCCAGCCCTCGCCGTAGGCCGAGATGTAGCCCTCCCGGCGGAACGCGGGCAACCCCTGCTGCTCGGCGGACAGCGCCAGCTGAAGGGCGTGGCCGGGCATCGACTCGTGCAGCGTGAGCGCCGGCATGTTGAACAGCGGGCGCGACGGCAGGTCGTAGGTGTTGACCAGGTAGGTATCGGGGCCGCCGCGCCCGGAGGTGTAGTAGGGCGCGATGTCGGCTGGCACCGGTTCGATGGCGAAGCGCTGGCGCGGCAACAGGCCGAAGTAGCTGCCCAGCTTCGCGTCCACCTGCTTGGCCACCCAGGCGGTGCGCATGAGCAGTTCGTCGGGCGTCTTGGCGTAGAACTGCGGGTCGGTGCGCAGGAAATGCAGAAACGCCGGGAAATCGCCCTTGAAACCGGTGTCCTTCATCGTCTGGAGCATCTGCGCGTGGATCGTCGCCACCTCGCGCAGGCCGATGGCGTGGATCTGGTCAGGCGAGAGGTCGAGCGTGGTGTACTCGCGGATCTGCTGGCGGTAATACGCCTTGCCATCGGGCAGGGCTTCGGCGGCCAGCGTGGGACGCGCCCGCGGCAGGTAGTCGTTGCGGAAGAACGCCAGCAGCTTCGCGTAGGCGGGAATCACGTCGTTGGCGATCGCCGCGCGCGCCTGCGCCCTCAACGCATCGGCGTCCTTCGCCGGCATCGTCGCCGGCATATGCGCGAACGGCGCGTACAACGCGCTGTCCTCGGGGGCCTTCAGCCCGGCCACGGCGGCGATGGACGCGTCACGCCCGTCGAGCACCGCGCGCGGCACGGTGAAGCCGCGCGCCAGCCCCAGGCGCATGTTGGCGATTTCCTGGTCCATCCACGCCGGGACTTGTTTCAGCCGCGCGATGTAATCGCGGTATTGCGCCTGGGTGCGCAGGTCGTCGCCCTGCAAGACGTAGCCCACGTCGGACCAGAACGCCGAGTCGCTGTTGAACGGCATCTGCCACTGCATGAACCGTTGCGCGGCGGCGAGGTTGCGGATCTGCTCGCGGTACACCGCGTAGTCGACCCGCTCGCCGTCGCTCAGCGTCTTCGGGTCGATCCGGTCCAGCTGCGCCAGCACGTCGTTCCAGTAGGCGAGCCGCCGCGCCTGGCTGGCGGCGTCGACGTTATCCAGGCGACCCTCGCCCGGCTGCGCCTCGCCGGAGGCGAGGATGCCGGCCTGGCCATTTCGCCAGGCCCATTCCTTCGTATAGATCGACTTGAACGCGTCGTCGGCGGTAGAGGCATGGGCGGCGCCGGCGACGAGGCCGGCGAAAGCGAGGGTGCGTATCCAGGCGGACATGGGCGTTCCGGGGAGGGAAAGACCCCGATCATGGCACCGCCCATGGCAGCGCTCCACCGCCATGGGTCATACGTCGGCCCGATCGCGGCGGTTATTCGAGCCCGACGTAATGACGATGCATCGTATCGAGATAGGCGCGCAGGTCGCGACCAACCGTGTCGGTGAACGTCTCGCCCGATTCGCGGCAGGCTTCGACGCGGTCGGGACGGAAATTGCGGAACGCGTGGCGGTGACGGCACCACGCGCCCAGCGTCCACGACCCACCCCAGAACGACAGGCACAGCGGCTCCACCTCGCGCGTGCTGGCCCGGCCCTCGACGTCGCGGTAGTCCAGGCACAGCACGCGACGGCGCAGTACCGCGTCGTGCAGGCCGTCGAGCATCGACGCGATCTGGCTCTGCGTCGCATCGCGCCAGATGGGAGCGAAGATCTTCGACTGCGCCGCCCGTTCGCGCAGGTCGGGCGGGAGCACCGCTTCGATCTTGATCAACGCGGCCTGCGCCTCACGGGCCAGCCGTTCGCCGGCGAACGCGCGGACGAAGCGCGTGCCGGCAACGAGGGCCTCCAGTTCGTCGGCCGAGAACATCAGCGGCGGGATCTCCGAGCCCTTGCGCAGCACGTAGCCGACACCGGCTTCGCCCTCGATGGGCACGCCCGAGCGTTGCAGGTCGGCCACGTCGCGGTAGACCGTGCGCAGCGACACCTCGAGCGTGTCGGCGAGCTGCCGCGCGGGCAACGCCGTGCGGCGCCCGCGCAGGGCGTTGATGATGAGGAACAGGCGATCGGCGCGGCGCATCGGCGCATCATCGCTTTCCGCGCGGCGCGCGGGAAGCGATCGACGTCACGGCCGCGCATGACCGCCGCCTCACGCCGCCGTGCGGCGCTGCGCCCGGGCCAGCGCCTCGTCCTGGTCGGCCGCGCGGCGGATCGCCGGGCGCGCCATCAAGCGGTCGACGTAGGCCTCGAAGACGTCGCGTCGCGGCACCAGGCCCATCCCCAGCGCCCACGAGAGCGCATTGGCCCACAGCACGTCGGCGGCGGTGAAGCGTTCGCCGAGCAGCCACGGCCCCCCGGCCAGTTGGGCGTCCACCGTGTCGATCACCGTGTCGAAGTCGCCGTACGGCGAGAACGAGGTCGGCGCGGGTTCGCGCTTCATGTGGCGGTCCACCACGGCCGGTTCGAAACAGCCGCCGTAGAATGAGAGCCAGCGCAGGTAAGGGCCGCGCAGCGGATCGGAAAGGGCGGGCGCCAGGCCGGCCTCCGGGTAGAGGTCGGCGAGATAGACGAAGATCGCCGGGCGCTCGGTGATCAGCTCGCCCAGGTGGGCGATGGCCGGCACCTTGCCCATCGGGTTGACCTTCAGGAACGCGGGCCGCCGGTTCTCGCCCGCGGCGAGGTCGAGCAGGTGCATGTCGTACTGCGCGCCCAGCTCCTCCAACAGCATCAGCGTGCTGGTGGAACGGGTGTGCGGGGCGTGGTGAAACGCAACGCGCGGCGTCGTGGCGTGGTTCATGAGGCTCTCCCTGGTCGGTCGATCGTGTCTGGCGCGGGTCTGTTGCCACGGTACGGGGCCGTCCATGCGCAGGCCGCGCTGGCGTACCGGCGCATGAAGGACGGCGAGGCGTTCCATCCATCGATACATGCGGGTCCCCTCCCGTGGTTCGGTCGGGAGAGGATGAACGGGGGCTACTGACAACGTGCTGTCAGCAGCCCCACAATGGGCGCTTTCGCGCCAGAGCCCGTCCCATGACGAAACCGATTTCGCTGATCCAGTACCTGATCGAAGAAAAGCGCGCCGAGCGCATCACCGGCGAGCTGAGCCTGCTGATCGAGGTCGTGGCCCGCGCGTGCAAGCGCATCGCGGTCGCCACGGGCAAGGGCGCCCTGGGCGGGGTGCTCGGCAACGCCGGCTCGGACAACGTGCAGGGCGAGGCGCAGAAGAAGCTCGACGTGATCTCCAACGAAATCCTCCTGGAGGCCAACGCCTGGGGCGGTCATCTCGCCGCCTGCGCCTCGGAGGAAATGGAAGACCCGCAGCCGATTCCCGACGCCTACCCCAAGGGTCATCACCTGCTCCTGTTCGATCCGCTGGACGGCTCCTCGAACATCGACGTGAACGTCTCGGTGGGCACCATCTTCTCGGTGCTGCGTTGTCCGGACGGCGTGACCGAACCGGCCACGGCGGATTTCCTCCAGCCGGGCACCGCGCAGGTGGCGGCCGGTTACGTGGTGTATGGCCCCAGCACCCTGCTGGTGCTGACCTTCGGCCATGGCGTGAGCGAATTCACGCTCGATCGCGAGATCGGCAGCTTCATCCTCACCCGGCGCAACATCACCATCCCCGAGGAGACCGGCGAGTTCGCCATCAACATGTCGAACCAGCGCCACTGGGAAGCACCGATGCAGCGTTACGTCGGCGAACTGCTGGCCGGCAAGGACGGCCCGCGCGGGCGTGACTTCAACATGCGCTGGGTCGCCTCCATGGTGGCGGACGTGCATCGCATCATCACCCGCGGGGGCGTGTTCTTCTATCCGCTGGACGCCAAGATCACCGCCAAGGGCGGCACCGGCAAGCTGCGCCTCATGTACGAAGCCAACCCGATGGCCTTTATCGTCGAACAGGCCGGCGGCGCCGCCACCACCGGCCGCGAACGGATCATGGATCTGCAGCCCACCGGCCTGCACCAGCGCGTGCCGGTGTTCCTCGGCTCCAGGCAGGAGATCGCCATCGCGACGCGCTATCACCTGGAAGCGGACGGTACCCGTGCCTGAACGCCCGACCGCGGGCGGCCACGCCGCCCGCGTTTCGCCCTTCCGCCGCCCGGCGCCCGCCGCGCGGTGGACCGATCATCCGCCAGCCTTCCCTGCCCCCCGCCCTGACATGACCCCGCGCCGCGTCCGCTCCTGGCTCGTCCCGTTTTTCACCCTCCTGGTCGCCGGTTGCGGCGGACACGCCGCCGACACGCACCCGCAAGCCGCCCTGCCCGTGCTCGCACCCAAGCCGCGCATCGGCCTGGCGCTCGGTGGCGGTGCGGCCAAGGGCTTCGCGCACATCGGCGTCATCAAGATGCTCGAGGCCAGCGGCATCCATCCCGATGTGGTCTCAGGCACCAGCGCGGGCAGCGTCGTGGGCGTGCTCTACGCCAGCGGCATGGATGCCTTCCGCCTGCAGGAGCAGGCCTTCGCGCTCGACGAAGGCAGCATCCGCGACGTGCGCTTCTTCTCCGGCGGCCTCGTGCAGGGCCAGAAACTGCAGGACTACGTCAACCAGCTGATCGGCCAGCGGCCGATCGAGAAGCTGTCCAAACCCTTTGCCGCGGTCGCCACCGAACTGGAGAACGGCGAGCGCGCCGTCTTCATTCGCGGCAACGCGGGCCAGGCGGTGCGCGCCTCCAGCAGCATCCCCGGCGTGTTCGAGCCGGTGGAGATCAACGGACGGCACTTCGTCGATGGCGGCGTGGTGAGCCCGGTGCCGGTGGACGCGGCGCGCCAGCTTGGCGCCGACGTGGTCATCGCGGTGGATATCTCGGCACGGCCCGACGGCAGCAACCCCGCCAACATGGTCGGCATCGTGGGCCAGTCGATCACCATCATGGGGCGCCGGCTCGCCGAGCAGGAGCTGGGCCGCGCCGATGTCGTCATCCGGCCGAAGGTGGGCCAGATCGGCCCGACCGACTTCGACCAGAAGAACGTCGCCATCCTCGAAGGCGAGCGTGCGGCGCTCGCCGCGTTGCCCGCGATCCGGGCGAAGATCGCCGAGAAGGCCGCCGCCATGGGCAAGCCCCCGGTGCCCGCCACGCACTGAGCCGCCGGCGCGGCGACTCAGGCCGCCGCGCGTTCCGCCTCGACCAGTTCCACCGACGAACGACGGCCCAGCGCGAGGATGTCCTCCGACAACGCCGGATCGGCCACGGCGCGCGCCAGCGACATGCTGCCGACCATCGACGACATCACCGCGATCGCCAGCGTGCGGCGGCGGGCGGCCGCGATGTCCTGCGGCAACGTGGAGCCGATCAGGTCGAGCATCTCCTCGTAGCCTTCGGTGAACACCTCGCGCGTGGACGCGGGGCGCCGGCCCATCTCTCCCGACAGCGCGGCAGCCATGCAGCCGTGTTCCGGGTGGTCGCGATGCATCGTGGAAAGGTAAAGGTCGATCAGCGCGCGCCACGGCTCATCCGCCGACGCCGCCACCCGGATCGCGAAACGCTCCATCGCCGCGTTCGAACCGACGGCGATGCACTCGCGCACCAGGTCTTCCTTCGACCCGAAATGATTGTAGAAGCCACCCTGGGTCAGGCCGACGTCGTTCATCAGGCTGACCACGCCGACGGCATCGATGCCGTCGGCACGAAACCGCTCGGACGCCGCCTCGACGATGCGCTGGCGGGTCTGTTCCTTGTGGCCTTTCTCGTAACGCATGCTCCAACTCCCGGTGACGCTCCACCCAAAGCGGATTCTACGTGGCCTTGCAACGGCAAATGTCGACGCGCCGGTTGCGGATATTCGCAGCCAATTTTCAGAAAAGTTCCATATTCCCGCGTAGGTCGTCGCTGATAGCGTGACGTTTGCCCCTTGTGGCAAGCACCGTTCGCATCCCTTTGAGCCAAGGACGACGTCCCATGATCCTTCCCCTCCCTCGCCGCGCCCTTCGCGCGGCGTTTGCCGTCGCGTCGCTGTCCCTCTCCCCCCTGGCCGCCGCGCTCGACTACGACGCATCGCAGGTCTACGTCGCCGACTGCGTGGTGAACTGGCAGGCGCAGACCTACCGCGCCAAATGGTGGACCCCACCCGGCCACACGCCTGCCCATGTCGACACCGCGCCACATCCCTGGGACACCTCCTGGGAACGCGTCGCCACCGGCACGCCGACCGGCTGTCCCGGCGAGCCGGTCGCGCCGCCGACCGGTCCCGGTCCCGGCCCGGACCCAGGGACGCCGCCGGAGGTGGTCACCGTGCCGTTGAGCCGCTTGCTCGCCGACGAAGCCGACCTGACCGCGTCGCCCCTGATGCAGTCGGTGCGCCACTCGGTGCGTACGCTCGAC
The DNA here is from genome assembly GCA_913774655.1 of uncultured Luteibacter sp. Lineage (GTDB taxonomy): Bacteria > Pseudomonadota > Gammaproteobacteria > Xanthomonadales > Rhodanobacteraceae > Luteibacter > Luteibacter sahnii. The sequence continues at coordinate 30,632 of CAJYHU010000183.1, forward strand.
AATGCCCATGTCGAGGCCGTGGCACCACGCCGCGCGCAGAACCCGGTCAACGTCCGGCGCGTGGAGTCGATCGTCGACGAGGCGACGTTCGACTATCTGTTTCCGCTGCGGCAGCCCGAATACAGCTACCGCGGTTTCCTTCAGGCCACGGCGAAGTTCCCGGCGATGTGCGCCGACTACGACGACGGCCGCGATGCCGACGCCATCTGCCGCCGCACGCTCGCCACGATGTTCGCCCACTTCGCCCAGGAAACCGGCGGGCACGATGCGTGGCGCGAGCAGGAGGCCTACCGGCAGGGCCTGATGCACGTGCGCGAGATGGGTTTCGACGAGGGCAAGAGCGGCTACAACGGCGAGTGCGCCGCCACGGGCTGGAGCACCGAGGCGTGGCCGTGCGGCACCTGGCCCGATGGGCGCTTCAAGAGCTACTTTGGCCGTGGCGCCAAGCAGCTGTCGTATCACTTCAACTACGGGCCGTTCTCGGAGGCGATGTACGGTGACGTGCACGTGTTGCTCGACGCGCCCGAACGCGTGGCCGACACCTGGCTCAATCTCGCGAGCGCCAGCTTCTTCTACACCTACCCGCAGCCGCCCAAGCCGTCGATGCTGCACGTGATCGACGGCACCTGGCAGCCGAACGCGGCCGATCTCGCCGATGGCCGCGCACCGGGCTTCGGCGTGACCACGCTGATCATGAACGGCGGCGTCGAGTGTGGGGGCTCGGGCGCCGAACATGCCGCCTCGGCCAACCGCATCACCTACTATCGCGCGTTCGCCGCGAAGCTCGGGGTACCCGTGCCACCGGATGAAACCCTTGGCTGCCGAGGCATGAAGGCCTTCGCCGAGAACGGTGCCGGCGCGTTGCCGCTGTACTGGGAAAACAACTGGCGCACCGAGCCGGGGTGCCATCTGGTCTCCTACCAGACGGCGTTCTCGGCATTGAAAGACGGCGATTACGTGCGCTGCGTGCGGCGGGCGTTCCCGCACGTGGAGATCATCGACGACACCCGTTCGTAATCCGCGCGGCGTGCCCGCGCATCAGCGCAAGGGATGAGCGGGCACGCCTTCGTTGGTCATCTTCACCGGCAGGATGTTCCCTTTCGCGTCGAAGTACATGCGGTCGATCGCGACCTGGCGGTGGTTGCCGTCGGTGTCGCCCAGCGGGTGGCGGTGGTAGACGATGTACCAGCTGTCGTCGGCCGCCACGTGAAACAACGAGTGGTGGCCGGCGCCCGTGCCGATCGCCGGGTCCTGCTGGAGGATCTTGCCGATGCGCTTGAACGGGCCGGTCGGCTTGTCGGCGATGGCGTAGGCCACGGAGTAGTCCGGCCCGGTCCAACCACCTTCGGACCACATCAGGTAATAACGGCCGTCGCGCTTGAACATCAGCGGGCCTTCGACATACCGCTCCGGCGTGATTTCCTTGTAGACCGTGCCATCGGCCATCGGCTCCACCCCGGTGAAATCCGGTTTCAGACGCACGATGTTCGCGTGCTTCCATCCGCCGTAGATCATGTACCACGTGCCGTCGTCGTCGTGGAACACGAACTGGTCGATCGGCTGGGCACCGTTGTGGAACGCGCCGATCAGCGGTTTGCCGAGCAGGTCCCTGAAAGGGCCTCCGGGCGCGTCCGCCACCGCCACGCCGATGCCACCGGGCTCGTTGTCGCTCTGGATGTCGTTCGCGGCGAAGAAGAAATAATACTTGCCGGCGTTATGCACGAGCGCGGGGGCCCACAGCGCTTTCTTCGCCCAGCCGATGGCCTTGATGTCGAGCACGTCGGCGTGCTTCGTCCAGTGCACGAGATCCGGCGACGAAAAGGCGTCGAAATGCGTCTGCTCGCCATACCGCACGGATGTGGTGGGGTAGATCCAGTACTGCTGGTCGAAGATGGCGGCTTCGGGATCGGCGTACCACCCGGGGAAAACAGGGTTGCCCGCTTGCGCGCCAGCGACCCATGCCAGCATCGCCAGGCCGATCAACGTACGAAGGCGCATCGTGTTCTCCCCAACCCCAACCAGGCGATCATCCTAACCGCTTTCGCGTCCTGGATCAGAACCGATAGCGGGCCATGCCCATGAGGCTGCGGCGCGGTCCGTAGAAGCAGTCGCCACGGGCCAGGCACGATGCGTTGTAGACCTGGTCGGTGAGGTTCGCCGCGTTGACCGAGAAACGCCACGGCCCCTGGGTGTACGCGACCATCGCGTCGAGCAGCGTCTTCTTCGGAACGTGCAACGTGCCGGTCTCGTCGTCGTTCACGCCGATGTAGCGCGCGCCGAGGCCCAGGCTCAGGCCGTCGTCGTCGACGTCGTTCACGTGGTACACGCCCCATACCGAACCCTGGTTCTTCGGCAGGCCGGCCACGATCGTGCCGTCGCCGGGTCGCGCGTGAGTCCAGGTATAGCTGCCGATCAGGTCGAGGTGGTGGCCCAGTCGCGTCGAGGCTTCCAGTTCCACGCCCCGCGTTCGGGCTCGGCCCGCCTGGATCTGGTTCAACGGATTCTGCGGGTCCGGCGCCAGGCGGTTGTCTTCATGCAGGTCGAAGTAGGTGGCGGTGAGCAGGGTGGCGCTGCCGACCGGCTGGTACTTCAGGCCGGCCTCGTATTGCTTGCCGCGCAGCGGCTCGTAAGGGCGGTTGTAGGCGTCGAGGGAATCCAGCGGCTGGAACGACTCGGTGTAGCTCACGTAGGGCACCAGTCCACTGTCGAAGCGGTACATCAGGCCGTAACGCGCGGTGGTGGCGTTGTCCACGGAACGCTGGCCGCCCGTGACCTGGGTGGCGCGGTCGTGGCGGAAACCCACCGTACCGATCCAGCGCTCGCCCCAGTTGATCTGATCCTGCACGTACAGCCCCGTCTGCCGCGTGTGCGACGACGGCGAGGGGAAGACATCCGGCGGTACGAAGCCGTTGCCGTACACCGGCGCGTACAGATCGAAGGGCACGGCGTCATAGCCGTTGCCCTGCTTCGCATCGGTATGCGAATAGGCCACGTCCAGGCCGAACAGGACGCGATGGTGCACGCCACCGGCATCGGCGTCGGCCTGCAGGTGCGTATCGGTCACCAGGCGCTTGTAACGCTTGAGCGAGACGTAGCTGTAACGCGCGACCGTTCGCTGGGCATCGTCGAGGAAGGGATCCGCCGGATCGGAATAGACGTTCGGATAAAGCGTGCGGTAGTCGACGTTGTCGTGCGAGTAGCGCGCGTTCTGCACGAACTTCCAGGTATCGTCGAAGCGGTGTTCGAAGAATGACGAGACCGAACGCTGGCTGGTGTCGTACGCATCGAAGCCGGGCTCGCTCGTGAAGCGGTTCGTGGGGATGCGGCCGTTCGGGTTGGGCAGCAGCGTGCCGGCATGCGGAAGGAAATTGAGCGTCGTGCCGTTATGGTCGAATTGAAGGTTCGCCAGCAGGGTCCATTGCGTATCGGCATCGGGCATCCAGGTGATCGCGGGGGCGATCGCCTTGCGGTCGTCCGGCACGTGGTCGATCTGCGCGTCGGCATCGCGGTAGACGCCGATCAGGCGATAGGCCCAATGCCCCGCCGTATCGAGCGGACCGGTAAAATCGAACGCCATCTGCTTGCGTGCGTTGTTGCCCCATTGGGCTTCCACCTCGTGCGAGGCGATGAACTGCGGACGCTTCGACACCAGCGCGATCAGGCCACCCGTGGTGCCCTGCCCGTACAGCACCGACGACGGCCCGCGCACGATCTCCAGGCGGTCGAGGAAATAAGGCTCCGTACGCGCGTAGGCGCCGCCGAACGACTGGCGCAGGCCATCGAGATATTGCACGAACGAGGTCCCGCGCAGAAAGGCGTCGTCGCCGCGGCTGTCCACGCCGTAGGCGTCGGCACGCACGCCGGCCGAGTAACGCAGGGCGTCCTGCACCGTCAACGCGCCCTGGTCGAGCATCTGCGTGGACGACACCACGGAAATGGCCTGCGCCGTTTCGATCACGGGCGTGTCGGTCTTCGTGGCGCTGGTGGCGTCCTGGCGGGTGTATCCCACGTTCGCACGGGTACCCGTCACCGCGACGGGCGCGAGTTGCACCGCGTGGTCGTCGGTTCCGCCACCCGTGGCGTCCTGAGCATGAACGACCGCGGGAAGCAGGGCCCCGGCGATAAGAAGGGCGAGAGGGTTCTTGGACAGGCGCATGGTAGTTCCCTGGGCGAGCGCACGCTTGCGTCGTGTGGACGACATCATGAATGAGAATCGATCTCATTCATGATGTCGGAAAGTGGCTCGTGACGCAATCTTTTGCGGAGCCGCCCGCCGCCTTGACCCCGGCCCGACGTGGATTCGGTTAGCGTCGCCAGCTTCCTGGCGCGACGACGAAAGGCGTTATCCGATGAACTCGGCCGATGAATTCCGCACCCTGGTCGACGCGCTGCTGGCCCTGCGCGAGCGTGGCGGGCGCGGTGCGCTCGCCACGCTCACCCGCACGCGCGGATCGACGTTCCGGCGGGTCGGTGCACGCATGCTCGTGCACGAGGACGGCGACGTCGTCTGCGAGTTGTCCGGCGGCTGCCCACAGCGGGACATCGTCGAGCGGGCGCTGGAAGCAATGCGCGAGGAGGCACCGCGACTGCTCCACTACAACGCGCAGAACGGGCTCGACCTGATGATGGACATGGGCTGCGGCGGCGAGCTCGAGGTGATGGTGGAGCCGTTGGCGCCACCAAGGCTCCTCGCGGTGCTCGATGTACTGGCCGATGGCATCGCCCGCCGCCGGAGCGGCCGCCTCGTGACGCTGTTCGCGCTCGACGGCGTGCCGGTGATGCCGCGCCGCCAGGTGTGGCTCGACGGCGCGCTCCGCCACGACGAGTTCGACGACGCCGCCCTGGGCGATATCGTGGCCGGGATACCGCCTGACGACGGCCACCGGGCGGCGACCCTCGCCTTGCTGTCGCCCCGGGGGCGCGCCGACGTCCTGGTGGAACCGCTCCGTCCCCCGCACCGTCTCGTGCTTGTCGGCAGCGGCGCCACGGCGCGCGCCATGCTGCCGCTCGCCGCCACGCTCGGCTGGGCGGTCACGCTCGTCGAAGCGAACCCCGATCGCCTTCGCGACGTTCGCGCCGTCGACGGCGTGACCCGGCTATGCGCCGGGCCGGGCACCGTCATGGCGACGATCCTGCCCGACGCGCAGACCTCGGTCGTCGTCATGACGCACAATTTCGAGCAGGACATGGCCTACCTACGCGTCTTGCAGGAGGCGCCATTGGCGTACCTGGGCACGCTCGGGTCGCGCGAGAGGGCGCGACGCGTGTTCGAAGACGGACGATTCGCACGCACGGTGCACGCCCCCGCCGGCCTCGACATCGGGTCGGAATCCCCGGCCGAAATCGCGCTGGCGATTACCGCCGAAATCGTGGCGACGCGACGTGGCCACGCCGGTGGCTCGCTGCGCGACGGGGACGGCGCCATCCACTGACGCCGTCACCGTCGCTCACACCGCCGGCAGACCCGGCAGCAACTTGTCCAGGGTGACCGGGTAGTCCCGCACGCGCACGCCCGTGGCGTTATACACCGCGTTGGCGACCGCCGCGGCCACGCCGCAGATGCCGAGCTCGCCCACGCCCTTGGCCTTCATCGGCGACGACACGGGGTCGGTCTCGTCGAGGAACACCACCTCCTGGTGTGGGATGTCCGCGTGTACGGGTACTTCATAGCCGGCAAGGTCATGGTTCACGAAAAAGCCGAGGCGTTTGTCGACCACCAGGTCTTCCATCAGCGCCGCGCCGACACCCATCGTCATCGCGCCGATCACCTGGCTGCGTGCGGAGATCGGGTTGAGGATGCGACCGGCCGCGCAGACGGCGAGCATGCGGCGTACACGAATCTCGCCCGTCGCCGAATGCACCCCCACCTCGACAAAGTGCGCGCCGAAGGTGGACTGCTGGAAACGCTTTGCCAGGTCGCCGTATTCGATGGTGTCCTCGGCCACGAGTTCGCCGCCCGACGCGGCCTGGGCGAGTGGCAGGCTACGACCGCCCGCCGAGACCCTGCCGTTGTCGAACTCGGCGGTCGCCGGGTCCAGACCGAGTTTGCGCGCCACGGCCTCGCGCAGCTTCACGCAGGCCGCGTAGACGCCCGCCGTGGCGCTGTTGCCACCCCATTGCCCACCGGAGCCGGCGGAAACCGGAAACGTCGAATCGCCCAACCGGACCGTGATCTTCCCGATCGGCAGGCCGAGCATTTCCGCCGCCGTCTGCGCGATGATCGTATAGCTGCCGGTGCCGATATCGGTCATGTCGGTTTCCACGGTCGCGCTGCCGTCCGGCGCCAATCGCACGCGCGCGGCGGACGTCATCACCAGGTTGTCGCGAAACGCCGAGGCCACCCCCATGCCAAGCCACCACGGGCCGTCGCGTCGCGCGCCCGGCGCCGTCGGGCGATCCTTCCAGCCGAACCGTTCGGCGCCTTCGCGCATGCACTCGACGAAATGCCGTTGTGAGAACGGCCGATCTGGTTTTTCCGGGTCTACTTGCGTGTCGTTGAAGATGCGGAACTGCACCGGATCCATCTTCAGCTTCTCGGCCATTTCGTCCATGGCGATTTCCAGCGCCATCAATCCCGGCGCC
>CAJYHU010000184.1 GCA_913774655.1 uncultured Luteibacter sp.
CGGACCCCGCAGCACGAAGGTCGCCGGCTCGCCCTGGTTCGACGAACCCGCGATCCACAGGTCGAACCGGCCGGGTTCGGCCTCGAACGTGCGGCCGTCCACGTGGGTGAACGCGAGATCGGCGCGGCTCAACGCGAACACCACGTCTTCGGAGGCGCCGGGCGCAAGCATCACCTTGCGGAACGCCTTGAGTTCGCGCACCGGCCTCACGCGACTGGCGACACGATCGTGTACGTAAAGCTGCACGGTTTCCTCGCCGGCCACCGTCCCGGTGTTGGTCACCGTGGTGCTGGCCACGAGGGTGTCGTCCCAGCCGAGCGTCGCCGGGGCCGTGGGCGCGGTGTAGGCGAACGTGGTGTAGCTCAGGCCGTGGCCGAACGGGTACAGCGCTTCGAACGTGACCTCGCGGTAGCGCGCCTTGAAGGCCGGCGGCTGGTCGGCGAGTTCCGGGCGGCCCGTGCGCGGGTGGTTATAGAAAAAAGGCTGCTGCCCGGCGTCCTGCGGAAAACTGACCGGAAGGCGCGCGGACGGATTGTGCTCGCCGAAGACCACGTCGGCGATGGCCGGCCCGGTCTGCGTGCCGAGGAACCACGTCACGAGGATCGCGTTGGCATCACGCACGGCGCCGTGCAACGCCAGTGCGCGGCCGTTCTTGAGCAGCACCACCACGGGCGTGCCGGTGGCGGCGACGGCATCGGCCAGGGCCTGCTGGGCGGCCGGCACGACGATCTGCGTGCGCGCCTGCGCTTCGCCGGAGTAGACCTGCGGCTCGCCGATCGCCAGCAGCACCACGTCGGCGCGGCGGGCGGCGGCCACCGCAGCCTCGATGCCGCCCTCGATCGGCGCTTCGATGCCGGCGCCATCGACCACCTCCAGCGACGACGGGTCGGCCAGCGCTTCGCGCAGGCCTGTTTCGATGTCCACGTAGCGGGTCTTGTCGCCGAACAGCGTCCAGCAGCCTTCGATGTTGTCGCGGTCGCGGGCGAACGGGCCGATGAGGGCGACGCGGGCGCTCTTGCGCAGCGGCAGCACGCCGTCGTTCTTCAGCATCACGATGGAGCGGCGCGCCGCGTCGCGGGCCAGTTCGGCATGCGCGGCCAGATGCGCGGTGGCGGCCTCGGCGGCGGGATCGAGCGAGCGGTAGGGATTGTCGAGCAGACCGATGGCCTGCTTCACGCCGAGGACGCGTCGCACGCCTTCGTCGAGGACGTCCATCGGCACGTCACCCTTCTCGACCAGGTCGGCCAGGTGGTCGGCGTAGAAGCCGCTCTGCATGCTCATGTCGACGCCGGCCACGAACGCACGCCGCGTGGCGTCGCGCTCGTCTTCAGCGTAGCCGTGGGCGATGAGTTCCATGTCGGCGGTGTAGTCGGAAACGACGAAGCCGCCGAAGCCCCATGCCTCGCGCAGGATGCCGGTCATGAGTTCGCGGTTGGCCGAGGCGGGCACGCCGTTGATGTCGTTGAACGCGCTCATGAGCGTGAGGGCGCCCGCGTCGATCGCGGCCTTGAAGGGCGGCAAGTGCACGTCGCGCAGGGTCTGCGGGGCGATGTCCACCGTGTTGTACTCCATGCCGCCGGCCACAGCGCCGTAGGCGGCGAAGTGCTTGGGCGTGGCCAGCAGCGAGTCGTGCGCGGTGAGGTCGCCGCCCTGGAAGCCGCGCACCCGCGCGGCGGCGAACGCGCAACCCAGCACCACGTCTTCGCCCGAGCCTTCGGCCACGCGGCCCCAGCGCTGGTCGCGGGCGATGTCCACCGCGGGGGCGAAGGTCCAGTGAATGCCGGCGGCGGTGGCTTCCACCGCGGTGGCGCGCGCCGTGCGCTCGGCCAGCGCGGGCTCGAAGCTCGCCGCCTCGCCCAGCGGGATGGGGAACACGGTGCGCATGCCGTGGATCACGTCGGAGCCGAACAGCAACGGGATGCCGAGCCGGCTTTCTTCCACCGCCACGCGTTGGGCTTCGCGGCCTTCCGCCGCGCCGACGCCGTTGAACAACGCGCCGACCCGGCCGGCCCTCACCTGGTCGAGCACCTCCGCCGCCCCCCGGGCGTTGGCTTCGGGATTGATGTCGGGGGCAAACGGCCGCACGGCATCGGCGAAGATACCCAGTTGCCCAACCTTCTCTTCGAGGGTCATGCGGGCGATGAGATCTTCGATGCGGGGGTCACGGGTCATGGCATTCACTTCGAGCGGGGACGTGGGGCGGCGGGCTAGCATAGCGGCTGCCACGCCGCCCGTGGGCATGTAAATGACGTTACGCGAAAACGATTACGTCGTTGCGCGCCAAGCGCTTCAAGGGGCCGACGGAAAGAGCTTGGCGATCGCTTCGGCCAGGGCTTCGGAGCCGTACGGCTTGGTCAGCACCGCCGTGCGCGGATCGCCCGCCACTCCGATGGCGTACGCATGGCCGGTCGCGTAGATCACCCGCAGTTCGGGGAACGATTCGCGCGCGTGCTCGACCAGCTCGGTGCCGGACATGCCGGGCAGGCCGATGTCGCAGATGACCAGATCGGCCGGGCGTTCGGCGAGCAGTTCGAGCGCGCGCGGGCCGTCGGCCGCTTCGCGCACCTCGTGGCCGCGCAGCTGGAGCATTTCCACCACCGTGGTGCGCACCAGCCAGTCGTCTTCGACCACCAGCACGCGCACGTTGCGCGGCAGGCGGGCCGCCGCCGCCGCCGCCGTGGGCGCGGGCGCCGCGGCATTGCGCTGGGCCTGGGCCAGGAACACCTGGCGCAGCTTCCGGGCCAGGGTTTCACGCGTGTAGGGCTTGCTCAGCAGCTCTACGCCTTCGTCGAGCCGGCCCGCATGCACGATGGAGTTTTCGGTGTAGCCCGAGGTGAACAGCACGGCCATGCCAGGCAGGCGTTCGCATGCCTTGCGTGCCAGGCCCGTGCTCTTGAGCGGACCGGGCATCACCACGTCGGTGAACAGCAGGTCGATCGGTATGCCGCTGTCGACGATGGTCAACGCGCTCTCGGCATCGCGGGCCTTGAGCACCCGGTAGCCGAGGTCGGCGAGCATCGCCACGACCGTTTCGCGCACGGCGTCGTCGTCTTCGGCCACGAGGATGGTTTCGCTGCCGCCGGTGACCGGTCCGGAGTCGACGTCGACCACCACGTCTTCGGACTGGGTGGTGCGGGGCAGGTAAAGCTTCACGGTGGTGCCCTGGCCTGGCTCGCTGTAGACCTTGATGTGGCCGCCGGACTGCTTCACGAAACCGTAGACCATCGACAGGCCCAGGCCGGTGCCGCGTCCTTCGGGCTTGGTGGTGAAGAACGGTTCGAACACTTTGTCGACGATGCCCGGCTCGATGCCGTGGCCGGTGTCGGTAACCGCGAGCAGCACGTATTGACCGGCGTTGACCTCATCGTGGGCGTCGACGTAGTTCGTGTCGAGCCACGCGTTGCTCGCCTCGATGGTGAGACGGCCCTGGCCCTCCATCGCGTCGCGCGCGTTGATCGCCAGGTTGAGCAGGGCGTTTTCGATGTTGCCTGGATCGATCAGCGTGTTCCACAGGCCGCCGGCGACCACGGTCTCGATCTCGATGGCCTCGCCGAGCGTGCGCCGCAGCAGGTCGTCCATGCCGCGGATGAAGCGGCCGATGTTCACCACCTTGGGCGCCAGCGGCTGGCGGCGGCCGAAGGCGAGCAGCTGCGCGGCCAGCTTGGAGCCGCGCGCGACGCCTGCCATCGCGTTGGACACGCGGCGACGGGCGCGGTCGTTGCCCGCGACGTCCTCGCCCAGCAGCTGGAGGTTGCCGCTGATGACCTGGAGCAGGTTGTTGAAGTCGTGCGCCACGCCACCGGTGAGGTTGCCGATGGCTTCCATCTTCTGGCTTTGGCGCAGGGCGTCCTGGGTGCGCAGCAGCTCGCTGGTGCGCTGGGCGACGTGCTCCTGCAGGGTGGCGGCCAGCGTGGCGAGTTCGGCCTCGGCGGCCTTGCGCGAGGAGATGTCGACGAACAACGCGCCGAAGCGGTCGTCACCCACCGAACGCACGCGGACCTCGTACCAGCGGTCGCCCAGCGAGGCCAGGCGCACTTCGAACTCCTCGGAGCGCCCGCCGTCGACCACGGCCGCGCATCGCTCGATCACGTCGTCGCCGATATCCGGCACGATGTCGCGAAGACGGCGTCCACTGGCCTCGGCCACGGGGATACCGGTCTGCCGCTCGAAAGCGGGGTTGAGTTCGCTCATCGTGACGTCGACCACGGCGCCATCGGCGTCGCGGCAGACCTCGCCGATGAAAAAGCCCTCGTGCATCTGCTCGAAGAGGGCGCGCCAACGCCGCTCGCTGGCGCGGACGGCGTCCTCGGCGAGCTTGCGGTCGGTGATGTCCATCGCGATGCCCAGATAGCGACGTCGCGCGCGAGACGCGTGGGTCACCACTTCGCCGCGCCGGGCGATCCAGCGCACCTCCCCGGTCTGCGCGTCCACCCGCCGGTATTCCGCGTAATCCAGGGGATTGGCCTGGTCCAACCGTCGGGTCGCGACCTGGTGCCGGTCGTCGGGGTGGAGCAGGGCGATCAGCATCGCATCGGTCACGGGCCCCTCGGCGGGCAACCCCCAGATGCATCGGTATTCGTCCGACACTTCCAGCCGGCCGGTTTCGGGAAACCATTCGAAGGTGCCGACGCCCCCAGCGCGCTGCGCGATGCTCAGGCGTTGGGCCACGGCAACGCGCTGGGTGGTCTCCTTCACAAGCACGAACACGCCAGCGACCGCGCCGTGGTCATCGGCCAGCGGGCTGTAGTCCAGGTGCAGCCAGACATCCTCGGGCTCGCCGGTGCGGTTGAGCACCACGTGCTGGTCGCGATAGGAGAGGGTGCCGCCGGCCCTCACGGTGGCGAGCACCTCGCGGTTGAAGTCCGCGACCTCCGGCCAGCCCTCCAGCACCGACCGGCCGAGCACCTGGGGATGGCGCAGCCCGGCCACGCTGCGATACGCGTCGTTGTAGAGCATCACGCCCTGGTCGCCCATGAGCAGCATCATCGGTGCTTCGGAGCGCAACATGAGGGCCAGCGCGTGGTGCAGCGCCGACGGCCAGCCTTCAATCGGACCCAGCGGCGTCGACGGCCAGTCAAAGCCGGCGATCAGCCGGCTCAGCTCCCGGCCGGGCGGGAGAAACCAGGGTAGATCGGATGTCGGCAGGGGCATGCGGCGGACCAGGGCGGGCACATGGTCGGCGATGGTAGCGCGCTGACATGTTTACGTAACGGATTCTTCCACGATGCGAACAGCGACGATCCACAGATCGAGGTCGCCATCGCCCAACAGGTCGCCCAGCAGGGTGCCGAGCATGACGAGACTGAACCCCTTGCGCATCGCGCCCACGGCCGCTCCCAGTGCTGCGGCCTTGCGGCCAAAGAAGCGCCCGACGCGTTCGAGGGCCCCGAGGCGGCGTGCGATGCGCTGCACCTCGTCGGCCACCGCGGGTTCGGCCTGGAGGGCCTGCTCCCGGATCAGTGCCCCGAGCGTGTCCACGCGATCGGTGAAGTAGGGTCCCACGCCGGTCGTGAAGAGCACCCAGTCGCGCGCCTGGGCCTGGGCGAGGCTCATGATTTCGCTGGGATCTTCTTCGAAGTCGATGAAGCCCACGCCACCGTCGCCCACAGTGATGTTGCGCGCGACGGCCTGGCCCAGGTAACCGCCCTGGCGATGCAGCCGGCCGATGGCGTGCGCCGTCTGGCGCACGAGCATGTCGGCATCGTTCGCGCTCTTCAGGCGCTTGAGCCGGTGGGCCAGGGTGGGGCCCATGTCACTGAGGATAAGGCTGCGGGGGCCGTCGCCGAGCACCCGCGGCACGGGGGCGCCGCATGCGCGAAGCGCCTCGAGGCGTCGCCATTCGAGCCCCTTGGCCGCCTCCCCGGCATACCGTGGCGGCGCACGCAGCGCGGCCAGGTCCAGGCGGGCGGCAAGGCGGTTCCACGCGCGCGTCGCGGCGGGGCGGAACCAGCCATCGGGATCGTATCGCTTGAGCCAGGCGGCGCGGCCGCCCAACGAAAATTTCTGCACCATGGGGAGTCTCCAATGCGGGCCACGCCACCGCGCATCGCATGGCGGTCGGCCTGCCCAAACACCGCGGCGGGGTGACCGCGTCCTCCCCCCTGCGCCTATTGTAAGCTTAGTTTCCGCTTAGTGCGCGAATCGGGAAGATCCCGGGGAACCCCTCGCCGACCGCGGCCGCCGCCTCCATCGCTGGGCATTTCCGGCAACAGTGCGCAAATCCATGCGCCTCGCGTTGCCCATGGCGACGACAACGCGCACTACGCGTCGTAGGCTTCGACTACACCTTTCCCACCCCTCGTTCGAGGCCTCCGTGTCACTCGATCCCCCCGCCGCCATCGTGGAGATGAGCGGCATCGGTAAGGTGTTCCGTGCCGGTGCCATCGAAAACCACGTGCTGACCGACATCCACCTGGAGATCCGGCAAGGCGAGTTCGTGTCGATCGCCGGGCCCTCCGGTTGTGGCAAGACGACCCTGCTGTCGTTGATGGGCCTGCTCGACTCGCCCAGTCATGGCGAGCTTCGCGTGCTGGGGCACGCCGTGACGGGGCTCGGTCGCCAGGCGAGGGCCATGGTGCGCAACCGGCACATTGGTTTCGTCTTCCAGTCGTTCAACCTCATCGGCGACCTCACCGTGGCGCAAAACGTGGAGTTGCCGCTGACCTATCGCGACGGCATGGGCCGCAAGGAACGCATGCAGCGGACGGCGGAGGCGCTGGCCAGCGTCGGACTCGCGCATCGGATGAATCAGTTTCCCGCGCAGCTTTCGGGCGGCCAGCAGCAGCGGGTCGCCGTCGCGCGGGCCCTCGCCGGCGAGCCGGCGATCCTGCTCGCCGACGAACCCACCGGCAACCTCGACCTGCGCAACGGCGAGATCGTCATGGGCCTGCTCGATCGCCTGCACAAGGCCGGCCACACCATCTGCATGGTGACCCACGACGAACGCTTCGGTTTCGTCGCCGACCGCGTGATCCGGCTGCTCGACGGGCAGGTGGTCGACGAAAGCACCTATCGGCAACTCAAACACGAGGCAGAGTGCGGCCTGGGCGAGGTGCGGGCCGAGGAGCCGCTCTTTTGAAGGGAGGCATTCCCGGCATCCTCCATGCGTGGCGTGTGCTGGCCCGCTACCCGGGCTTCCTCGCGGTCGCCGCGCTCAACCTCGGCCTTGGTGTCGCGGCGGCGACCGGGGCGTTCGCGTTGGTCGACAGCCTCGTGCTGCATCGCCCGCCGTTTCCCGACCACGCCAGGGTGGTGCTTTACGGCGAGCATTCCCCGGGTGGCCCGGTGCGTTACGCCTCGCCGATATTTTTCGATGACGTAGGCATGCCTGCTCAGATCGAGTCGCGCGGCATCGCGCGGCTGCCCGAGTCGGTAAACGCCGACGTCGCGGGGAATGTCGTGCTGGCGAGCGCGCAACGGATGGACGCCGGCTTCCTGCCGACACTGGGCGTGTCGCCCGAAGCGGGCGAGGGCCTCTCCGGCGCCCCTGACGAGGCGGTGGTTTCCCATGGGTTCTGGCGGCGCATGTTGCACGCCGATCTCCGTGCGATCGGCACCCGGATCACCGTCAACGGAAGGCCCACCGTGATCCGCGGCGTGCTGAGCCCCGACTACCGGCTGTTCACCGATGTCGACCTCTTTCTGCCGTTGCACCTTGCTCCCCATGCCGCCGACAACGCCCAGAACATGACCGCGGTGGCGCGCCTGCGCCCAGGTGTCGGCGAACGAGCGTTTTCCGACCATGTCCACGCGGTGGCGGCGGCGCATGCCGCGGCCCTGAGGATCGGTCCCGACCGGCTGCCCTTCTACGGCGCGACGTGGCTGGACGATCAGGTCACGGGCCTGGCCAGGCCGACGGTGCTGCTGTTCTTCAGTTGCGCCCTGGCAGTGATGGCCATCGCGGGCCTGAATCTGTCCAGCCTTCTGCTGATACGCGCGGTGGCGCGCTCGCATGGCACCGCGCTGCGCATCGCGCTCGGCGCGCGCGGCTGGCGTCCGTGGATACCGGCGGTCGGCGAAGCACTGCTGGTCGGCATACTAGCGGTCGCGGCGGGGTTGTCGACGGGAAACGTCGTCGCCCACGTCTTCGCCAGCCTGCTGCCGGCCGAATGGCTCATTTCCCACGACGCGATCGCGTTCGACTGGCACGCCTGGGTGTTCGGCATCGCCCTGGCGCTGGTGACCCTGGCGGTTGCCGTCGTGGGGGGATCGGTCCACGAAACCTCCGGCGTGCTGTTTCGCGAGCGATTTGCCTCCGGCCGCGCCTTCGGCACGAAGACGGGTCGGCATGCGCGGCGCGTCATGAACGTGGTGCAAACGGCCATCGCCGTCATGCTGCTCGCCTGGAGCATTGGCGTCATCACGCGCTGGTGGGATCTCGAACACGTGCCGATGGGGTTCGATACCGCACAGGCGCAGGTCTTCGAAATCAAGGCCGACGATGCGCAGTTTCCCACGGTGGTCGATGTGAACGCGTTGTTTCTCGAGTTCTCCGGCCGGTTGCTCGCGCAACGAGGCATCCGATATGCCGGGATGTCCAACCACCTGCCGGGCAGCGGCAGCTTCGTGATGCCGTTCGCGCTGCCGGATGGCTCGACCTACTACGCGCAATACGGCCTGGCCACGCCGGGCGCGCTGCAGGCCATGGGCCTGCGCCTTTTGTCGGGGCGCCACTTCGATGCCGGTGACGTGGGCGGGGCCGGTCGTGTGGCGATGGTCAACGAGGCCTACCTGAAGACATTCGGCTCAGGTGGCGTCGGCGACGAGGTATGGCCCGCCTCGCGCCTGTCTCCGAACGCTCCCCTGCGTATCGTCGGCGTGGTGGCCGATACCCGCCATGCCGGTCCGGGCCGTCCTCCGGAGCCGACCGTCTTTATTCCGCTGGCGCAAGCCTGGGAAAGTTCCTTCGATTTCGTGCGTCTGTACATGCCGATGTACGTGATCGTCCGCGGCCCCGATGCCGAAGGCCTCTCCATGGAGACGGCGTCCCGCGAACTGCACCGGACCGCCCCGTTCGTCGCGGTGGCCCACGCGCGATCCATGCGCGACGATGCGCGGCAGGTGATGGCGGGCTTCCGGCGCGACGCGGTGATCTCCGCCATCCTCGCGC
Organism: uncultured Luteibacter sp.; assembly: GCA_913774655.1. Classification (GTDB taxonomy): domain Bacteria; phylum Pseudomonadota; class Gammaproteobacteria; order Xanthomonadales; family Rhodanobacteraceae; genus Luteibacter; species Luteibacter sahnii. Next base: position 9,110 of record CAJYHU010000184.1, read on the forward strand.
TGTTCGCCATGTTCCTGGCCTGCATCGGTTTGTATTCGAGCGAGTCGGTCGACGTGATGTCCCGCCGCCGTGACTACGCGGTCCATGGCGCCCTCGGCGCCACGCCGATGGACCTGGCCATGATCGTCCTGGCGCGAAACGTCGCGGTGGCGATGATCGGCACGCTGCTTGGCATGGGATGCACGCTGCTGGCGCATCGCAGTCCCTTGCAGACGATGCTGCATATCCAGCTGGAGGTCGCCGTGCCGGCATGCGTCGCTATGCTCGCGGTGGCCGTGATCGCCAGCGTCATCCCCGCGTGGCGCGCCGCGCGGATCGATCCGCTTCACGCCATCCACGGAGCATGACCCTTGCACCTTTCCACTTCACGGTCCGAAGGAGCACCCATGACGCCGCAGGACACACCACTGCCTGTTCTCGTCGTCGACGATCATCCCGACGTACGCCTCGCGATGCGGGTGCTGCTTCGTTCGGAACAGGTGCCATCGATCGACGTCGAATCGCCTGCAGCGGCGCTGGAGGCCGTCAGTCGCAGGGAATTCTCCTGCGCGGTGCTCGACCTCAACTACACCGCTGACACCACCTCCGGCCAGGAAGGCCTGGCCCTGGTCGGCCGGTTGCGCGAAGAGGCGCCCGAGCTCCCGCTGATCGTGATGACCGCGTGGGGCAGCATCGACCTGGCCGTCAAGGCGATGCGCCTGGGCGCGGCCGACTTTATCGAAAAGCCATGGAGCAACGCGCGGATGATGCATACCGTGCGCGCCCAGATGGCCCTGCGCGAGATGCGCGAGGAAAACCGGCGGCTGCGCTATGAGGCGTCCCTCTCGCGGCAATCGTCCGACGTGCTGCGCATCTGCGAGTCGTCGTCGATGCGCCACGTGGTGGAACTGATCTCCCGCGTCGCCAAGGGCGACTCCAACGTGCTCCTGCTCGGCGAGAACGGCACCGGAAAATCCCTGTTCGCGCGCGAACTTCACGCGCTCTCGCCACGGGTGGAAGAGCCGCTCATCCGGGTGGACATGGGCAGCCTGCCCGAATCGCGTTTTGCCGACGACATGTTCGGCGAGGAACGGCCCACGTCGCGGCCCGGCTGTTTCGAGCTGGCCCATCGCGGCACGCTGGTGCTGGAGGAGGTGGGAAACATCGCCCTGTTCAACCAGATCAAACTGCTTCGCGTGATCGAAGAAGGCGAACTCGAGCGCAGCGGCTCCACGCGCACGCGCCGGGTGGACGTGCGCGTGGTGTCGACGAGCAACGCCGACCTTGAGGCGGCCATCCGGACCCACCGCTTCCGTCGCGACCTGCTCTACCGGCTCAATGCGATGCAGGTGCGCCTGCCGCCGTTGCGCGAGCGTGTCGAGGATATCGTGCCGCTCGCGCGCCATTTCATGCTGCGCGAGTGCCGCCGGCTGGGTCGCGACGCGATGGCGTTCGCGCCGTCGGCGGAGCGGGCCATGCGTACCTATGCCTGGCCAGGCAACGTGCGCGAGCTGGAACACGCGGTGGAACGGGCCGTGCTGCTGTCGGCCCAGAAGGAAATCGACGCCGTCGATCTGGCGCTGAGCCGGGAGGCGGACCTGCCCCTGGTGCTGGACAGGCTCACGTTGCCGGACGCCGAGGCGATGCTCGTGCGCAACGCGATGGAGCGTTACGACAACAACCTGCAGCGCGCCGCCGAAGCGCTCGGCATCTCGCGCCAGGCGTTGTACCGCCGCCTGGAAAAGCAACGCTCGAAAAACCATTTCGAACAGGCCCATTGAGCGTGCCGGCGCCATGAAGGGCTACCCGAAGCTGTCCGAGCCGGAGGCGAATCCCGCCCGGGTGCGTCGTCGGGCTCTCCTGTGGGCGGCATGGCTCGTCGCCCCGGGCGTGGCCGCGCTTGCCGTGCTGGTCATCCAGGACGATGCGCCGTTCTCCACCCGTCTCTTGATCGGCCTGGGCGGCCTGGCAGGCATGGGCATCATGGCGCGCATCCTCGGCCGGCACCTGCTGTTCACCCTCGACACGGTCTTCGCGTTGCTCGCCTCGCTGCGCGAGGGAGACTACGGGCTGCGCGGCCACGAGCCGAAGGGCCCCAGTCCCCTTCAGGGGCTCGTCGCCCACGTAAACCTGCTCTCGGACGACCTGCGGGCGGGCCGGCGCAAGCGCACCGAGGCCTCGCGGCTGTTGGGCAAGACCCTGGTGGCGCTCAACAGCGCGGTGTTCGTGATCGACGACGAGCATCGCCTGCGCCTGGTCAATCCCGCGGGGCGCCGCCTGCTGGCGGGCGATCGTGGCGGGCTCATCGGCCAGGACGTCGCCCGGCTCGGTCTCGAACCGGTGCTGGCGGTGCCCGACGACACCATCCTCCAACACCAGTTCGCCACGGCATCGGGGCGCTGGGCCGTCCGTCGCGCCGTGTGGCACAGCGAGGGTCGCGAGCACACCATGGTGATGTTGCACGACCTCAGCGCCGCCCTCAGCGAGGAGGAGCGCCGCGCCTGGCAGCGCCTGCTGCGCGTGCTCAGCCACGAACTCAACAATTCGCTGACGCCGATCGGTTCGCTCGCCGAGAGCCTGACGGTGATGCTCGACATCGAGGACGACGACGGCTCGAAGGACGTGCTCCGCGAGGGGCTCGACGCCATCGGCCGCCGGGCGGGCTCGCTGGCGCGCTTCCTATCCGGCTACGGGCGCCTGGCGCGGTTGCCGCCGCTGCAACAGCGGATCTTCCGCCTGGACGAGTCGCTCGCGCGCCTGGCGCGGCTGGAACACCGCCTCGCGATCGACGTCACGGGCACCGCGCCCGTCACGATCCGTGGCGACGAGGACCAGTTGGGCCAGGCCTTCATCAACCTTCTACGCAACGCCGTCGAGGCGACCCTCGATACCGGCGGCCGCGTGTGGATCGACTGGCGTGTGGACATCGAGCAGATCGTGGTGTGCATCGTTGACGAAGGGATCGGGCTACCGACGAGCGACGGCCTGTTCGTGCCGTTCTTTACCACCAAGCCGCAGGGCTCCGGCATCGGGCTGACCCTGACCCGGCTCATCGTCGAGGCCCATGGCGGGCAGGTCGACCTGGTGCCGCGCAGGGAGGGGCCGGGTGCCGTGGCGAACGTGCGACTTCCCCGGGTGGCACCGGAGCGTCCGCTCGCGGACACGGGTGTCCATATCCGGACGACGGCGTGACCGGAATCGATACGCGCTGCCAGAAACATCCATAAAGTCGTTGATTTCGCCGATAGGGCGCCATCACCGCATTGCGGCCGCAGGACATGCCTGTCGACAATCCAGACGCGCCCCGCACTTCCCGCGGGAACGCGCGGTCAATAGGGAGACTAAGGACATGAACACGGTACTTTGCCTGCAGATGCTGCAACAGGACATGGAAGCGGGTGCGCACATGGACGTCACCAACCCCAGTGCGTGCAGCATGACGAGCTGCTGCTTCGGAAACGTCGACGCGCTCAACGAGTGAGTCGGGCATACCCTGAAGAACGATGACCGGGCCGACACCGCCGACGGAGGCCGGCGGCGACGCCGACGAATCATGGGAGGCGAAGGTGCGCGGGGCGACGTCCGGGTCGTTTCCGCGCACTGGGTTTTCGCCACGCGCAGGAAAGGGATCGCTCGTCATGGAACCTCGGATCGACCTGCTGCCATACACCGGCGTCGACCAAGACTACTTCGAGACGCATGGCCACCGGCCGGTGAACGAAGACGATTTCATCGATACCGTGCGCCGCATCGTGCGCCGGCACGGCAAGGCGACGAACGGCTCGCGCACGTGGGACCTTGGCCGCCGCGGTGTCTGGGTGCAGTGCATGCCGTCAGACGCGACGCTGCCTGCGCAGGGATGGAAGATCCACGTGTCGTCGGTGGTCACCACGGCCCGCGTGGTGTTGGCCATCACGGCTGCCGTGCTGGTCAGCGACGGTATCCCCTTCAAGTTCGCCGCCGATGCCACGATGCTCGGCCACATCAACGGCAAACGCTGGCCCCGTGGCGGATCGGGCAAGTTCATCACCATCTATCCCCGGCACGTCGGCGAATTCCGCCGCGTGCTGGACGACCTGCATGCCTCGCTGTCCGGCTACGCAGGGCCCTACGTGCTGACCGATCGCCGCTATCGCGACTCGCTCGTGCTGCATTACCGCTACGGCGGCATCCGTGGCGAGCCGCGGATCGGCAGCGACGGGCGAAGCGAATGGATGCTGACTCGTCCCGACGGCTCCCTCGAACCCGACGCCAGGCAGCCGTGCTTTCGCTTGCCTGACTGGTTGCGTGATCCGTTTCCGGACGGCGATGACGCATCGTCGCCCGGGGCCCTCGGCGGCGGACGCTTTCGCGTGCGTCACGCTCTGTCGTTCTCGGCCGCGGGCGGCGTCTACGTGGCGGACGACCTAGACGAAGGCCGCCGGGTCATCATCAAGGAAGCTCGCCCGTACATCGGCGGGCACGACGCCGCGACGGTGACGCTGCGCAAGGAGTTCCGGCTGCTGCGGCTGCTCGCGCCGCTCGGCGTCGCGCCCCGTCCGGTGGCGCATTTCCGCGAGTGGGAGCACACCTTCCTCGTCGAGGAATACCTGGAGGGTGACACCCTGCGACATTGGCTCGGGCGCCGCTACCCCTGGATCAAGACGCGCGCGACGCGCGCGGACGTCAAGGCGTTCCTCGACGACGTCTGCAAGGTCATGGGCCATCTGGCAACCACGATCCAGCGGGTCCACGACGTGGGCGTTTCCATCGGCGACCTCTCGTTCCATAACTGCATCGTCGCCGCGGACGGGCGCGTGCGGATCATCGACCTGGAAGCCTGCATCGAAGA
>CAJYHU010000185.1 GCA_913774655.1 uncultured Luteibacter sp.
CCGATAACGATATGTACGAGTACGCCGAAAATCAGGCGCCATTTTTCACGCAAGCTTTCATCCCGTCGCTCGTGGGGTCCCATACAGCCACGCTCGCTTCGTCTGCCCTCCCCTACTCAGGTGAAAAAGTGCAGTACCGGGTAGGTGCGGATTCGACGCTCGTCGCGCTAACGGGAGGCATGAGCGTGGTAGGCGCCGCTGCTGCCCCATCCGACAGCCACAACGTTACCAATTATCTCTGCGTCGGGACCAGCCAAGGTTGGTCCGGATGCCCGGCCATCGGGTCCGACGTCATTGTAGCGGAGGGCGATATCGTGGTTCCCGCCGGCCACAACGGCGTCGTGCTCGTTACGGGAAAAACCCGAATTCAGGCAGACGCCTCCGATCCGGGTGGCCAGGGGTTCCTCTATTTGACGATTGACGGCGTACGGCGTGGCGCGCTCGGCGTACAACAGCTGGCATCGCCGTCCTCGTCGAGCACCCGCACCATCGGCACCAGCTACCTTGCGACAGGCGCGAACGCGTTATCTCCAGGAACCCATCACGTGGTTTTGCACGCATCCACCACGGGCAACTTCATCCATCTGGCCATGACTCGTGATCTACCCCTGATCTGGTTTGATTGAGGTAGCCATTGGCCGACACCGCCAGCACGGCGGTGTCGAGCGATCGTTTCCGTCCACGTGCGAGGCGCCCCTTTACTCCCGACGCGGCCATCAAAAGGATCCGACGGCCTCGACTCTGCACGCATGCCTTCAAGAAACAGGTAATGAGGCAACGCCTCAGCCAAATATGCCCCAAGGACACTAAAATGAAAATCGTTATCCTAAGTTTCGCCGTGCTTGCCTCCGCCCTTACCGCTCCAGCCTTCGCTGGCTCAGTGAGCAGCTATATTTCTCGCATCTATGTCCGTCAGCATGACGGACTCGTGTACTTCGATACGACCGGCCCCATTACCAACCGCGCCTCGTGCGGCCTCTCGAACAACACATGGGTGATTCCGAACGAGAACACGGAAACCTCGAAAAAGCAGTATGCCGCGCTCCTCGCCGCAAAAGCGGCAAATCTTCCAGTGGATGTATTCGGTGCAGGAACCTGCACACGATGGGCGGATAGTGAGGACGTCGACACCATCGTCGTCCACGACTAACGCGAACGAACTGCGCAATATCCGCTTCCCGCGAGGGATAGGGGGTTCTCGCATAACGGGTTCACCATGGAGATGTCCGCATGCTCAAGCGAAGCATAGTCCTTGCTTGCCTTTTTCTTCCGACCCTTGCCGCCGCTGATAACACAAAATACTTCGGATACTTCGGCGGTGACTACGCGAGCTCCAATCCGGCATCGCCGGGAAGCGACAGCTTCGCGGAAATAAAGGACCACATCAATCTCTACGCGATCAACTTCTGGTCAGGTGATACGTCACCTTCCGGAAAGACAGCGTCTGAAAATTACATCCTGGGCGAGCTGGCGAAAGCGCGTGCCGCGCATATCCACGCCATCGTCCCCGCCTATCCCTTTGTCTTTCAAGGGACGGGCACGGGCTGCCGCTCCATGGACACGGACGCGGCCCGCAGCTGGGCCAGCTTTGCCGAGAAAATGATCGACCAGGGGTACTTTATTCCGGACGATCCTGTCAGGAGTACCGTCGTCGCCACCTACCTGGTGGACGAACCGAACGGCGACGGATGCCTCGATGACATCAATGACGCGATTCATCCCGCTCTTCAGAATGCGATCAACGCGATCCGCCATTTTGCGCCTACCGGAACGCTACCGATGGCGTCTGTACTTACCACAGACTTCAAAAACTTCAAGAGAGGCATCGAGGCCATAAACTGGGTCGGCTTCGACGATTATGGAGCGAGCGACAGCTCCTGGCGCGATAACATGAATCGCCTTAAGAATTACGCGCCAGGCAAGAAGTTCATCGTCGTTCCCGGTGCCATGCAAGGTTGTGCGGGGGTGGCCGTCGATCCGGTGGCCCGATTCCAAAACGAATTCGATAATGATCCAGATGTCATCTGGATGGCGCCGTTCCTGTGGCGCTCGGAATCACAAACCTGCATTGGTGTTAGAGACGTCCCCCAGCTCCGCGCGACCTACACTCAAATAGGCCTTTCCACAAAAACAGCGCAGTGCGATGTCTCCAATGACGCCAAACGATTTTGCCATGGCACCGATATATCGCCGATCGTGAACTATGTATTGAGTGACGATGCGCTCAGCCCATGACCACGTCCATCGAATCGATTTTTTTTAGAGAATATCGCCCTGGCGTCGAATCATTATTTCCGTCCTTTGGTGCGCCAAATTCGTACGTCTATGGAGACGGCTTTAACGGTGGCAGCACATGGCTACATGGCCTCTACCCGTGCCATGGCAAACAATTATTTAAACCGAACGGTAACGAGCGTCGGCACTCAAAATGGCGTAGGAGCTTACGCGCGCTTCGCCGAGCGAACATCGGCTAAAGGTGCGTATGGCGTTGTCTATCTTGGCGGCCGGCCCGGCGACCTCCCGCGTCACGATCGCCGGTTCGCGAAGACGACAGGGTCGACGGATTATCGGGATGTCCCGCTTGGCCTTGTCCGGCCGCTGAAAGGTTCATGGTGTGGTGGTTATGCGCTTTTTTCGTAGCCACAGTGCCGAGGAGCTTGCCGGAAAGTTGCGCGATGCGAGCGTGGTAGTCGGCATAGGGCGCTTCGATCGCGCCATTCAACAGATCGCACGACAACCGCATCATACGTGCCTGCTGGCGGCCCAATGACTCGGGAGCCTGGGTATTCGATCGTTCCTTGGAGAGTACCGTCTTCAGGCCTCTGGACCGTAACTTCGTTGGCATGCCGCTGTTTCCACGGAGAACCTACGCGTTAACGGCAACATCTTTAAGAACTGAAGGCCTCGGCTGGCTTTTTTCCGTTGCTCCGGGCTACCAGGAGCAGGATGACCTCCCGCACTGGCTGTTACCAACATCGTATCGGCGCTTCCGGCAATGAACCCAGGTCGGTCGCTGTCGAGCATGATCGGCACAAAAGCCGCTACTCCGTCGCATCGTCATTCCGTTCAGGGGATATCAGACCAGTACGCGAGGCCTCGTAGCCCTTATGCTGTGCGCACTCCACCTTTCGACACGCCGATGGTTCCGCACTTCCCCCGCTGGATATGGTCCTGGGCCGCCCTGCTCCCCGCTGTCGCCGGGAGCGTTAACGCGAGCGCCCTGCTCTCCCTGAGGCATGTCGGCGTCACCCATCTCACCGGCATCTCGACCGAGGCCGGTATCGGCCTGGGCGCCGGAGACGTCGACCTGCTCGCGCACGCCGCCGGGGTCATCGCCTCATTCACCCTCGGATGCGCCATGAGCGCGATGGTGGCGCGGGGGCCGCGGTGGACGCCCTCCATCGCTGCGGCGGGCCTCCTCTTCGGCGTGGCCCTGCTGTTGTCGGTGGCAAGCCTTCTGCTGCCGGAACGACCGTGGCTCGGCGTCATGCTGTGCGCGGGCGCGATGGGCATCCAGAACGGCCTCACGTCGGCGTTATCGGGGGCGCTGCTGCGAACCTCGCACCTCACCGGTATGTTTACGGACCTGGGCATCGCCCTGGGCCAGAAAGCGCGCGGCGCTCCCGTCGATGCACGCCGCGTGACCGTCTGCCTGACCGTCATCACCAGTTTCATCGTCGGCGCCGTTGCCAGCGCCATGGCTTACGCCACCTGGCAGGGACGCTGCCTGTCCCTGAGCGCGGCTTTCGCCGCCGTGGTGGGTCTGTCCACCCTCTGGTTGTCACGACGAGCGAAGGCCGCCGCGGGCATCACCACACCCCGGGAATAAGCGCCGCCGTGCGTTGGCGGTAGCGCAGGTATCGGTCGCCGAATGTCGCCTGCATCATGCGCTCTTCGGCGCGGAGCTTCCACCCGAACGACACCAGCACGATACCTACCGCCAGTATGCCGCGGACATCGCCGACATCGAGCGCAGAGCCAGCGAACATGAGTAGCAGCCCGGTATAAATGGGATGGCGGATCCATCGGTAAGGACCCGATTCGACCAGTTCGTGCTCACGCTTGACCTGCACCACGCTGCTCCAGTTGCGGCCCAGCAGGTGGCGCGACCAGCATGCCAGCGTCGCGCCCGCCACCACGAGGAGCAGCGCCACGGCAAAGACGGGCACGACATGCGGCACGATGCCCTCGCGAAGCCAACTGTGGCCGAACCACTCGCCCGGTCCAAGCAACACGAACGCGACGACCAGCGGGGCCCAGTACAGCAGCGACTGGGTAAGCCACCCCTCGGTACGGAGAGTCGCCTTATTGCCCCACGCATGCCACAGCCAATAGACGGCGACGAACTTCCAGGCCAGGTCGATGCCCGTCTTGAGCCAGGTTTCGGTCGTCATGTACGTCCTGCCCGCGTCGGTCAGGGGGCAGCATAAGCGCTCGCTCGTCCCTCACCAACCTCCGGCGACATGCGTGCCGCCGGAAGCCATGGCGGACGATCAGAACTCGCGCCACACCGTGTCGTCACCCGCCATAGCCATGGCGGCAACGGGTCGGTATACCGGCGCTGGCGTGGGCGCAGGCGCGGCATCGACGACCGTTTTCCCGACGGGCGCACGGACGGGCTCCGCCGCCGTGGCCTTGGCCGTGCCCTCCTCGACGGCGAAGAAAGCGACCTTGCGCAGCAGTTCCTGGGACAGGTCCGACGCGTTCTTGCTGGCTGCACTGGCCTGCTCGACCAGGGCGGCGTTCTGCTGGGTGACGTCGTCCAGGGTCACCACGGCGTTGTTGACCTGGTTGATGCCGGCGGCCTGCTCCTGGCAAGCCGCTGCGATCTCGTCCACGATGGCGTTGACGGAGCGCACGCCGGTGGCGATTTCGCTGAGTGCGGTTCCCGTGCGGCCGACGAGGGCCGCGCCCACGTCGACCCGCTCGACGGTGGACGCCACCAACGTCTTGATGTCTTTCGCCGCGGCCGCGCTG
>CAJYHU010000186.1 GCA_913774655.1 uncultured Luteibacter sp.
GCTCACGGGGATGCTCCTGGATGATGAACCGACCCGCCGAAAGATCGGGGGAGCCCCCGAGCATATCAAGCCCGTCATGCGGCGTTTACGCCGATTTGCGATCATGTGGCACCGGGCCGACGCGGCCCCGCTTTCTGGACCGCATGGACAAGGCGCCCTCCCTGATCGTCTGCGAACACTGCGACACCGTTTACCGGCGGCAGCCCCTTGCCCGTGGTCAGGTCGCCCGCTGCACCGTCTGCGACGCCGTGCTCGAACGCCACCAGTGGTTGAGCGTGGATGGCCAGTTCGCCCTGGCCCTGACGGGCCTCATCGTCTTCGTGATCGCCAATCTCTCGCCGATCGTCACCCTGAGCCTGTCGGGGATGCAGGCCGACACCACGCTGTGGGGTGCCGTCATCGCCATGTGGAACGACGACGCCCAGGTGGTATCCGTGTTGACCGCGTTGACCCTGTTCTTCTTCCCGCTTGCGCAGATTCTCATGCACGGGTGGGTGCTCTGGTTCGCCCGGAACGGTCGACGCGCCCCCGGTTTCCGCGCCGCGATGTCGGCCCTGGTCCGGGTCAAGCCGTGGAGCATGATCGAGGTGTTCATGCTGGGCGTGCTGGTCGCCGTGGTGAAAGCCCACGCCTATTTCGACGTGGCGCCCGGCGCCGGCATCTGGGCTTTCGGCGTGCTCACCGTGCTGGTCACGGTGTTCGCCAGCCACGACCCGCGTAACCTCTGGGATGCCACGACGGAGGCGCGACCGTGAGCGACGCGAGCGACATGAGCGAACTGCCGAGGGCGCAGGACCTGGGCATGATGAGTTGCCACGTGTGCCGGCTCGTCACTACCTACAGCGACGATCCCGACGCCTGCTGCCCGCGATGCCACAACCGGCTGCACCCGCGAAAGCACGGCAGCCTGGCCCGGTCGTGGGCGCTGCTGATCGCGGCGGCCATCTTCTACATCCCGGCCAACGCGTTCCCGATCATGCGTACGCAGAGCCTGTTCGACAAGGACGACAACACGATCCTCAGCGGCATCGTCGAACTCTGGCGGGCCGGTTCGCCCGACCTGGCCATCATCGTCTTCACGGCGAGTATCGTGGTGCCCGTGCTGAAATTCGCCATCCTCGGCTACCTGCTCGTGTCGGTGCAGCGATCGAGCGACTGGAGCGCCCGTCGGCGGGCGAAGCTTTACCGGTTCGTCGAACTGGTCGGTTACTGGTCGATGCTCGACGTGTTCGTGGTGGCCATTCTTTCCGCGCTCGTGCATTTCAAGGTGTTGTCCCGCGTCGAGCCGTTGCCTGGCGTGGTGTATTTCGGGGTGGTCGTCGTGCTGACGATGCTGGCGGCCATGAGTTTCGATCCCAGGCTCATCTGGGACAAAAGGAAAGCGCAATGAGCGACACCCCCCAGGGCACTCCCGCCGGTGGCGATTCCCTGCCCCAGCCGCAGGTCCGCCGGTCGCGGCTAGGCTTCTCGCTGATCTGGCTGGTGCCGATCGTGGCCGCCCTCGTGGGCGTGTCGCTGCTGGTCCACTACATCCGTTCGGCCGGCCCGCACATCACGGTCACCTTCCTGACCGCCGAAGGTATCGAGGTCGGCAAGACGCAGGTGAAGTACAAGAACGTGGTGATCGGCAAGGTCACCAACATGCGCCTGTCGAAGGACCGCACCCACATCTCCGTGGAGATCGACCTCGACAAGGACGCCAGCGCGTTCGCCACCAAGGGCACCCGCTACTGGGTGGTTCGTCCGCGCGTCGGCGCCAGTGGCGTCTCGGGCATCGATACCCTGCTTTCCGGTGCCTTCATCGGCGCGGATGCGGGCGATTCCGATGAAGAGCAGAACGCGTTCAAGGGCCTGGAGATTCCCCCGGCGGTCACCCATGGCTCGCCCGGGCGGCGTTTCGTGCTGCACGCCGACGACCTGGGGTCGCTCGACATCGGCTCGCCGGTCTACTACCGGCGCATCCAGGTAGGTCGCATCGTGTCCTACCACCTCGACCCGGACGGCAACGGCGTGACGCTGGAGCTCTTCATCGATGGCCCGAACGATCGCTTCGTGTCCAAGGACACCCGCTTCTGGAACGCCAGCGGGGTGGACGTGTCGCTGGGTGCCGACGGTCTGAAGATGAACACCCAGTCGCTCGCCACCGTAATCGCCGGCGGCGTGGCCTTCGAAGACCCGCGCGGTCCCCACGACGACACGCCCGCGCCGGAAATGAACGCCTTCACCCTGTTCAACGACCAGACCACCGCGCTGGCCCCGCCGGACGGCAAGCCTTACTACTTCCGCATGCGGTTCGAACACTCGCTGCGCGGCCTCAACGTCGACGCCCCGGTGGAAATGATCGGCATGAAGGTCGGTCACGTCGTGTCCGTGACGCTCGACTACGACCCGAAGACGAAGACCTTCCCGGTCATCGTCGGTGCCGTGGTCTATCCGCAGCGACTGGGCAAGGCGCACGACAAGCTCGTGCAGTCGGCCGGCGGCGGCGACGACGAAGCCGCGTTCCCGAAGATCGCCGCGGCGCTGGTCGCGCATGGCCTGCGTGCCCAGGCGCGCAGCGGCAACCTGCTCACGGGCCAGCTCTACATCGCGCTCGACTTCGATCCGAAGGCGCCCAAGGTCGCCTTCGACCCGAACGCCAAGCCGCTGGAGATGCCGACCGTGGCGGGTGACTTCGATCACCTCCAGGAGCAGATCTCGAACATCGTCGACAAGGTCGAAAAGATTCCGTTCGATTCGATCGGCCGCAACCTCGACGGCAGCCTGAAGGAACTCCACGGCACGCTCCAACAGGTCAACACCGACTTGCTGCCGGAAGCGAAGAAGACCCTGCAGGGTGTCAACGCGACCGTGGGCACGGCCAACGACGCGTTGTCCGATAACTCGCCGCTGCGCCAGAACATCACCCTCACGCTCGAGGAACTCCAGCGCACGGTGCGTTCGGT
>CAJYHU010000187.1 GCA_913774655.1 uncultured Luteibacter sp.
TCCAGCGACAGCGACTTCACCCGCCTCGCCTCGCGCATCCGCGAGGCCGGCCTGATCGTCTACGGGTTCGGCGAAACGAAGACACCCAAGGCATTCGTGTCCGCCTGCGACAAGTTCATCTACACCGAAGTGCTGGTCGGCACGGAAGAGGACGAAACCCAGGCCGCGCCCGCGCCCCGTCCGGCGACCGAACTGCGCGGCGACACGCGGCTCATCAACCTGCTGCGCAACGCGATCGCCGCCGCCTCCGACGAACACGGATGGGCCGCGCTGGGCGGCGTCGGCAGCATCCTGAGCAAACGCGCGCCCGACTTCGATTCACGCAACTACGGGTATCCCAAGCTGAGCGGGCTTATCCACGGCATCGGCCTCTTCGACGTGGAGGAACGCCAGTTCGGCAACGCCAAGCATCTCTACGTGCGCCTGCGCGGCAAGGGCAAATGAGCCAGACGCTGTCCGCGCACCTGATCGCCACCTTCGAAAACGACCCGCTCACGCCGGTGGTCGTGGCCTACAGCGGCGGACCGGATTCCACCGCGCTGCTGCACGCGCTCGCGACCCTGCCCCGCCGCCCCCCGCTGCGTGCCCTCCACGTGGACCATGGACTCCAGGCCGAGAGCGCGTCGTGGGCCGCCCATTGTCGGCGGTTCTGCGAGGACCTCGACGTGCCCCTGGCGGTCGTGCGGGTGAGCGTCGACCTGAGCCGCGGCGACGGCACCGAATCGGCGGCCCGACGGGCGCGCCGAGCCGCGTTCGTCGGGCACCTGCGACCGGGCGAGCGCCTCGTGCTTGCCCATCACCGCGACGACCAGATGGAAACCGTGCTGCTCAAGCTGTTGCGCGGTGCGGGGCCGGAGGGCCTCGGCGGCATGCGCGAACGCCGGTCGCTCGGTGCGGGCGAGCAGTGGCGCCCCGTACTCGACCTGCCTCGCGAGGCCTTGCTCGCGCACGTGGCACGACATGCGCTGGACACGGTGCACGATCCGTCCAACGACGACCCTCGCGTGGCGCGCGCCGTGCTACGCGCCCGCGTCATGCCCGCGCTCGCCGGGCTCTGGCCGCAGGCTGCCCGCAGCATCGTGCACAGCGCGCGCCTGTGCCGTGACGCCGCCGACACGCTGGAAGGCGCCTGGGCGCCCCGGCTCAACGCGCTGACCCGTGCCGACGGCAGCCTCGACGCCGCCGGCTGGCTCGGGCTGCCTCCCGCCCTGCGCATCCCTTTGCTCGACCGGTGGTTACACGATGCCGGGCGGGACGCGCCCACCAGCGCCCAACGCGAAGCGCTGGAGCGCCAAGTACGCGAAGCGGCCCTCGACCGCCTGCCCCAGATGGGCTGGCTCGGCACCGAGGTGCGGCTGTGGCGCGGGCGCCTGTGGGCCATGCCACGCGCCGAACCGTTTGACGCCGCCTGGGAGATCCCCTGGCGGGCGAGCCCGTCGCGCTGCCGGGCGGCGGTACGCTCACCCTCGATGCGGCGCGCCTGCCGCAACCGGTGACGGTGCGTTACCGACGCGGCGGCGAGACGCTGCGGCCCGCCGGCGACCGCCACACGCGTGAACTGCGTGACCTGTTCCAGCGGGATGGCGTCCCGCCATGGGAGCGACCACGCATCCCCCTGATCCACGATCCCGACGGCCGGCTGATCGCCGTCGGCGACCGCTGGTTCACTGCCGAGGCCGAGGCCTTGTTCGACGCAGCGGGCGCCCGCCCGGCCTGGCGGCGCTGACGCCGGCCGGATCGACCCGTCACGCCCGGCCCTTAATCGACATTCGCGTTTGCATTCAATCGCCTGGGGCACTGCATAGATCACGGGAGATTGATCGGAAGCGCCATGTGAGCTAGCTTTGCGCGCATGCCGAAGTCCTCCGACACCCCCGTTCCCGCGTCGTCCATCGCAGAGTTCGAGCATTCGCTCGACGAACTCGAACAACTGGTCACGCGCATGGAGGGTGGCGAGCTCAGCCTCGACGAATCGCTGAAATCGTTCGAACGCGGCATCGGCCTCTACCGACACTGCCAGACGGCGCTGGAGCAGGCCGAACTGCGCGTGCGCCTGCTGCTCGACCCCGAATCCCCCGAAAACGCCACTCCCTTTGATTACCGCACCGACTGACCTGCCGGCGCCGCTGAAGGCGCTGGCCGGCCGCGCCGACGATGCCCTCGCGCGCGCCCTTCCCGGCGACGACGCACCGCTCGTCGAACTGCATCGCGCCATGCGCTACGCCGTGCTCGGTGGGGGCAAGCGCATTCGCCCCTTGCTGGTCTACGCCGCCGGCCATGCCCTCGGCGTGGACGACGAACGCCTGGACTCGCCCGCCTGCGCGGTGGAAATCATCCACGCCTACTCGCTCGTGCACGACGACCTTCCGGCGATGGACGACGACGACCTGCGTCGCGGTCGTCCCACCTGCCACATCGTCTTCGGCGAAGCCATGGCGATCCTGGCGGGCGACGCCCTGCAGGCGCTCGCCTTCGAACTCCTGGCCCGCGATGAGCCGAAGATCGACGCGCCAGGCCGCCTCGCCATGCTGCACGCCCTGGGCGCCGCCTGCGGCGCGGAGGGCATGGCCGGTGGCCAGGCCTTCGATCTCTCCGCCGTGGGCAAGCGGCTGACGCTCAGCGAACTGGAGCGGATGCACGCCTACAAGACCGGGGCGTTGATCCGTGCCGCCGTACGGCTCGGCGCCCTCGCCGCCGGCCATCACGACGGCGACCTGCTGGCCCGCCTCGACCGCTACGGACACGCCGTGGGCCTAGCGTTCCAGGTGCGCGATGACATCCTCGACATCGAAGGCGAGTCGTCGGTCATCGGCAAGACCGCGGGAAAGGACGCCGCGGCTGACAAGCCTACGTTTCCGTCGATCATCGGCCTGGACGCCTCACGCGCCCGGCTCGACGATCTGGTGGCCGACGCACTCGACGCGATCGCGCCGCTGGGCCAGCGCGGTGAATGGCTGGCCGATCTGGCACGGTATTCGGCCGCGCGCGGGCACTGATCGCCCGACGCCCTTCGGCGGTCCGACCGCCGAAGGGAACGGCACCGCCTCAGCTCACCAGGCGCAACGCGAACGGATAACGGTAGGTGCCGTCGGAGCTCACCTTGACGGCGGCGATGATGCAGAACACCAGGTTAGCGATCCAGAGCAGCGGCGTGAGCAGCGCACCGATCAGGAGGAACGTGAGAATCCAGCAGATCACGTAGCCGATGAGCACGGTGAGCTGGAAGTTCAGGGCCTCTTTCGCCTCGCTGACGAGATACGTCTTGTCGGCGCGATCCTTGTGCACCAGCCAGACGATCAGCGGCACGAGAATGCTGAAGATGATGCCCGACAGATGCGTGAGCATCGCGAGGTTCTTGTCGTCGGTGTTCGACACCGGCGGCGGTGTGGGCTCGAACGGTGGGGGCGGCGTAAACGAATCGGACGGCGTATTCATGATGCACTGCTCCGTGGGCAAGGTCGGCCCCACTGTCCGATCCGCCCACGGCCGCTGTCAACCGGCCAGAGGTCACTCCCCGGCGATGGTCATCGTCTCGATCAGCCACGAGCCGGTGAGCACGTGGGAGCGGCGATCCACGTCGGCGCCGACGGCCACGAGATTGGCGTACATGTCGCGCAGGTTGGCCGCGATGGTGATTTCTTCGACGGGGTAGGCGATCTGCCCGTTTTCCACCCAGAAACCCGAAGCGCCACGGGAGTAATCGCCGGTGACGATGGACACGCCCTGCCCCATCACTTCGGTCACCAGCAAACCGGTGCCGAGCTTGCGCAGCATGCCGGCGAAATCGTCGTCGCCCGTGCGAACGTAGAGGTTGTGGATGCCGCCGGCGTTACCGGTACTGGTGAGGCCGAGCTTGCGGGCCGAGTAGCTGCCCAGCACATAGCGCGCGAGCACGCCGTCGACCACCAGCGGCGACTCCACCGTGGCGACACCCTCGGCATCGAAGACCGACGAACCCAACCCGCGGGGCACCCGCGGCTTCTCGTCGAGGCGGAACCACGACGGCAGGATGGGCTTGCCCACGTGGTCGACCAGGAAGCTCGACCGGCGATACAGCGAACCGCCGCTCACCGCGCCCAGCAGATGACCGAGCAGCGAACGGGAGACGTCGGGGGTGAACAGCACGGGCGCCTGGCGGGTGCCCAGCCGGCGCGCGCCCAGGCGCGAGAGCGTGCGCTCGGCAGCCATGCGACCGAGCTCGCCGGCATCCATGAAGTCGTTCGCGTCGCGAACGGTGTCGTACCAGTAATCGCGCTGCATGCCTTCGTCGTCGCCGGCGATCAGGGCCACCGATAGCGAGTGACGGGTGCCCCGCTCGCGCCCGATGAAACCATGCGAATTGGCATACACCGACAGGCTCTGCCCCGCGTTCACGCTCGAACCGTCCGAGTTGGTGATGCCCTGCACCGCGCGCCCGGCGTCTTCGATCGCCCGGCCCAGGTCGATCGCGCGATCGACGTCGACATCCCACGGATGCCACAGATCGAGGTCGGGGAAGTCGGTGGCCATGCGCTCGGCGTCGGCGAGGCCCGCGGCAGGGTCTTCCTCGGTGAAACGGGCGATCGCGCAAGCCTGTTCGATCGTGGCCTGGATGGACTCCGGCTGGAGGTCGGCGGTGCTCGCCGAGCCTTTGCGCTGGCCGAAATAGACCGTGAGGGCGAAGCCGCGGTCGCGGGTGTGTTCGACGGTTTCCACCTCGCCCAGGCGCACGTTGACGTTGAGGCCCACGTCGATGCTGGCCGAGACCTCCGCCTGGCTCGCGCCGGCGGCTTTCGCGCGGCGAATGGTGTCCTCGGCCAGTTGGGCGAGGCGGTCGAGGTCGTTCTGGCTGGTATCGAGGGTGGAAACGTGGCTCACGTGGGCTTCCCGGGGGCTCGTGGGTACAATGTCGGGCCACACGCGGCCCGCCCCACTCAGGTGGGGGCGCGTCGCCCGATCAAAAGCAAGGCACCGGCCATGGTGCCATGGAATCCCTATGAGCATCCGTGTCGGCTACTACCGTCACTACAAGGGCATGCGCTATCGCGTGCTCGGCACCGTACAGCACAGCGAAACGCTGGAGGCGATGGTCCTCTACAAGCCGCTGTACGGCGGTTACGGCCTGACGGTGCGGCCGGCGGCCATGTTCGCCGAAACAATCGAACACGACGGCCGCACGCAGCCCCGCTTCGCCTTCGACGGCGAGGCCGACGACGTGCTGGGCCCGATCCTGGAGCAGATCTCGTGAACCCCTTCGACGATACCCCGCACGACGACGAGGACGACGTCGGCCCCAGCCGCAGTGAAAAGCGCCGCAACGCGCTGGATATCCTCAAGCTGGCCAACCAGCTGGTGGAGCTGCCGCCCAGCCGCATCCCCAAACTGAACCTCCCCGACGACATCGTCGACGAGATCGGCCGCACGCGTAAGGTCACCTCGCACATCGCACGCAAACGGCAGATGGCGTACCTGGCCAAGCAGATGCGCCGTCACGGCGACGAGGCCTTCGTGGACGCGCGCGCCGCCCTCGGCGAAGACCGCGACCGCCAGCGCCAGGAGGCCGCGCACATGCACCGCCTGGAAGCGGCGCGCGAAAAACTTCTCGACGGCGGCGATGCCGCGCTGGGCGAACTCTTCGACAGGCATCCCGATCTCGACCGCCAGCACCTGCGCTCGCTCGTGCGGCAGGCACGAGCCGAACGCGAGGCCAACAAGCCGCTGCACGCGTTCCGCGAGATCTACCGCCTGCTGAAAGAACTCGAAGCCAAGGAATGACGCGCCTCGCCCCGGCGTAGGAGCGGACGCTGTCCGCGAACCCGCAGACAACGCACGGCCTCACTCGCACGGTTCATGGGTGAGGTTTCCCGGACCGGGTACGGCCCTACAGCCGGTGGATCAGGCGGCGGTGCCGCCCACGGTCATGCCTTCCACGCGCAGGGTGGGCTGGCCGACGCCGACGGGTACGCTCTGGCCATCCTTGCCGCAGACGCCCACGCCTTCATCGAGGGCGAGATCGTTGCCGATCATCGACACGCGGGTGAGCACGTCAGGGCCGGAGCCCACCAGCGTGGCGCCCTTCACCGGAGCGGTGATCTTGCCGTCCTCGATGAGGTAGGCCTCGCTCGCGGAAAAGACAAACTTGCCGTTGGTGATGTCGACCTGGCCGCCACCGAAATTCACGGCGTAGAGGCCACGCTTGACCGAACGGATGATTTCGTCCGGCTCGCGATCGCCGGCGAGCATGTAGGTGTTGGTCATGCGTGGCATGGGCAACTGCGCGAACGACTCGCGGCGACCGTTGCCGGTGGGCTTCACGCCCATCAGGCGGGCGTTAAGCTTGTCCTGCATGTAACCCTTGAGAATGCCGTTCTCGATGAGCGTCGTGCACTCGGTGGGCGTACCTTCGTCGTCGATGCTCAACGAGCCACGGCGGCCCGGCAGCGTGCCGTCGTCCACCACGGTGACGCCTTCGGCGGCCACACGTTGGCCGATGCGGCCCGCGAACGCCGAGCTGCCCTTGCGGTTGAAGTCGCCCTCCAGGCCGTGGCCGATGGCCTCGTGGAGCAGCACGCCCGGCCAGCCCGGACCCAGCACCACGGTCTTGGTGCCGGCCGGCGCTTCCACCGCCTCGAGATGGACCCGCGCCTGGCGCACGGCTTCTTCCGCGATGGCGTGCGCGCGACCGTTGTCGATCAGCTCACGGTAGCCATAGCGGCCACCGCCGCCGGCATGTC
>CAJYHU010000188.1 GCA_913774655.1 uncultured Luteibacter sp.
GACCTCTAGTCCACGCCCCTACCCGACTCAGCCGGCGATCGTGAACACCGAGCCGGAATCCACGCGAATGCCGGCGCCGTTGATGAAGCTGGCACGCTCCGAGCAGAGGAACGCGACCGCGGCGGCCACCTCGTCCGGTCGGCCCCGCCGCTTCAATGCCATGCCGGGACGCTCCTCGTCGAGGAACGAGGCGATCGCTTCGTCGAAGCTCATGTTCTTTTCGCTCGCGCGCTTGTGCATCATCGCGTCCGTCATCGGCGTGGCGATGAAAGCCGGGGAGACCGTGTTTACCAGCACGTTGTCACCGCCGTACGCCTTGGACAGCCCCTTGGCCAGGCTGAGGATGCCGGCCTTCGACGCGCAATAGGGCAGTTCGTCGGTATAGGGCTGCACCGCGTCCTCCGAGGCGAAGAGCACGATACGACCCCAACCGCGCTCGCGCATCGCGGGCACGGCTTCCCGGCACATCCGCACCGCGCCCATCAGGTTGATGTCGAGGGTGTCGAGCCAGCCTTTGTCGTCGACATCGAGGAAGTCGCCGGTCGCGCCGGTGACGCCGGCCGCGTTGACGAAGATATCCGGAGCGCCCAGGCGCTCCCTTACGGTCGCCCAGACGTGCGCGACCTGGGCCGTGTCGCGGACGTCACCGGTGACACCCGTCACGTCGCCCAGGGCGCCGAGTTCGGACACCGCCTCGTCCAGCGTGCCGCCCGGCACGTCGGTCAGGGCCACGCGAACACCCGCCTCCAGCAGCAGGCGCGCCGTGGCCTTGCCCATGCCCGAATCCGCGCCGCTGATCAGCGCCACGCGTCCCGCAATGCCTAGATCCATGAGTAGCCTCCGTCAGGATGATCGATGAAGAAACCGTTCGGCCGTTCGCAGGGCGAGGGCCATGGTGGTCAACGCGGGGTTGGCCGACAGCGCGCTGGGGAACACCGAGTTGTCGCAGACATACAGGTTGGGCACCTCGAAACTGCGCCCGTCGGCATCCACCACGGCGTCGTCCCCCAATACGCCCATCCGGCAGGTACCCAGCGTATGCGCGGACCGGTCGGCCGCCACGATGTCCGTCGCGCCGGCGTTGGTCCACAGCCGGGTAAGCAGGTCGCGTGCGTGGGCATCGAGGGCGCGCTCGTTGTCGCCATAGCTGAAATCGACACGGGCCTTGGGCATGCCGAACGCATCGACTTCGGACGACAGGGTGAGGCGATTGCCATCGGACGGTAGGCATTCGCCGTTGATGCCGATACCGGCGAGTCGCTGGTAATCGAGCAGGCGATCGACCAGCGGACGCCCCCACAGGCCGGCCCCCCGGGACAACGTCGTGGCAAGCGTCGACGGTTGCACACCCAGGCTCTGCACGAGGTAGCCGCCCGCGAATGACGCATGCGCCGGGCGAACGAAATCCTCGGTGATGAGCGACGATGGGTAGCCCCGGTTCATGCGCATGTCGGCATCGAAGGTGCCCCAGACCTGCGTCGCCACGTGGGCCATGAAGTGACGGCCGACATGGCCGTTCGCATTGCCCAGGCCGGTGTGCAGGAGAAGCCGCGGCGTCTCGATGCCTCCCGCGCAGAGGAAAAGGGTATCGCACGCCACGCGATGGTCGATGCCGTGGCGACGATAGACGACCGCCGACACGCGACCGCGTCCGTCCGTTTCGATACCGTGTACCCGCGAGCGAACGGACAACGTCGCGCCCGACGCCTTGGCCAACGGCAGATAGGTCACGTCCATGCTGGCCTTCGCGGCGTTGCGGCAGCCTTGGTGGCAGGCGCCACAGTGCGCGCACGCATGACGCGTGCCGAAATGTGCCTGCTCGATGTCGCGCGTCACCAACGCTGCGGGTGCATCCGTCGCGCGGATGCCTAACGCCTCGCAGGCACGGGACATCGCATCCGCGGGCGCGTTGCGCCGGGTCGGCGCGAATCCGTAGCGCCGCGCCGGATCCCACGGATAGGCCGCCGGGCCGGCGACGCCGATATAGCGCTCCACGCGCTCAAGATAAGGCACCAGGTCCGCATGCGCGATCGGCCAGTCGCGCCCTTGCCCGGTCTGCGTGCGCAGCAGGAAGTCGCGTGGGTCGGGTCGGGGGCAGAATGCCCCCCAGTGCAGGGTAGAACCGCCCTCGCCCATGCCGGAATTGTTGGCACCGAACGCGGTGGGCGTGTCGCCGCCGCTCAGGCGCTCTTCCATCCAGTACAGGTCGTCGACCGCTTCGTCCGCCGCGTGCTCGGCAGGATCGAACGATCGTCCCGCCTCCAGGATGAGCACCGACAGCCCCGCGCGTGCCAGCACCGCCGCCAGCGGCGCGCCGCCCGCTCCGCTTCCGACGACGACGACGTCGAAGCGCATGGGCGCCCCCATCAGCGGCATGCCTGCATATCGCGCTGCCACGGTTCCAGCGTGTCCGCCGCGGTCTCGACGTAACCGGCCAGAGGCGTCCGGTCGCCACCCAGCGCAAAACCGTCGTAGCCGATACGCGCCCAGGTCGACGGCAGGCTGAGCCACGTCCGCACGATCTCGGTACGGGCATCCTCGAACCATCGGTGCATCTGTGGCAGGGAAAGATCGTCGCTGCCCTCCTCATGGCGGTCGACCACGTCGCCCTCGACCAGACCCTTCAGCCAGGTGGACTGGCGCTCGGCGGAAAGCCCGGCGAAGCCGCCGGCCCATCGGTCGAGGGTGGCGAGCGCGTTTTGCCACGCGTCGCGATCCGGCGGCAGTTCGACGAAACGCCAGCCGTCGCCGTGCCCGGACAACGTCGCCTCGACGCGGCAAGCGATATCCCGTGCGTCGCCGTGGCCGCCGAGCACCTGGCTCACCACGGCATGCAGCGTGTCGCGCGCCGCGCGCTCCAGCATTGGCGTCGATGGGGCGACGGCGTGGTGACGGGCGACCAGCCGCGCCCGCTCATCGGTGGTGACCCGTGGCGAATTGAGCAACTCGACGAAAGCACAAGGCAGCCGCTTGTCGAACATCGACCGGAGGTGGCGAACCAGCACGTCCGTCAAGGCCACGGGCTGTTCCAGCGGCATCAGGTGGGCCGCATGCCGGATCACCCGGATCGCGTTTTTGGGGTAATGCGGCGCATTCAGCCGACCCTGCGCGGGTTCGCCCAGATCGCCATCGTCCGCACCCGCGATGATGACGGCGGGAAACGGCAGCGACCCGACATCGTCGGTACGGTCTTCACGACTCCCCTCCTCCAGCCAGCCGATCCATGCGGCCGGGTGGGTTCGCTGGAGATCGCTGAGGGCGACGTCGTGGTCGTTGTCACCCAGCGCCTGGGCGGTGTTCGCATCGAGGAAGGCGTCTGCGTCATCGGTGCCGATCGCGCCGTTGGCGAACCATCCGATCATCGTCGCCCGGCGCGATTCGTCCATGGGCTCGGGTGACGGGGGCGACGCGGCGACAAGGGCCACGCCCATGCAGCCGGCGAGGCCGGCCTCGCCCGCCGCGGCACGGGCGGCAACGAGGCTCGCCACCTTCCCGCCCATGCTGTGACCGACCACCACCCAGGACGAGGGCTGCAGCGATTTGATCTGGGCCGAGGTCCATGCCACCAGCCCTTCGAGGGGGGCGTGCCCGAGATCGGCGTTGTCGCCAAACCCGGGAAGATCCAGCGGCACGCATCGCCACGCCGAGGGAAAACCGGCGACGACATGACGCCATTCCCGGCCGCTCATGCCTAGCGCGTGCAAAAAGAAAACCGTCGGCGCGTCCATCGTCGTCCTTCGCGAAAGCGAACACCATGCGGACGCGAAGGTGCTTGCCGTGTGCAGAAGGAGTGCATAGGCCGTAGGCGTGAAACGGTGCTCGTTCAGCTTTGGACGCGTTGATTGCCGACGGGTGACGTGAGAAACAACGAACGGATCGCTAACCCGCGCAGGTCAATACCACGAACAAAAGCGCCGTCTGTGTCAGGAAGAACGATGCCAAGCGAATGACCAGGATAACGTCGTCCTTTCTGCAGAGTACGTAGGCCAGGAAACCATTGAGGGGCAGCCAGGAAAGAAAGAACACATAGCTTGCGACGGACCCTTCGCGAAAAAACCAGGACGAGAGCACGTGTCCAAGCACCGCTGTGGGTAACCACATGATCAGCAAAAGAATCGTTCGTACCATCGACTCGCCCAGGCCATCCGTGTGACACGCGTTAAGAGGTGATGCGCTATGGCGTCAGGCGATGTCGACGAGCACGGCGATCCGGTCATCGCGCAACGTGAAAAGCGACACGCCCCTGAGTGAGATCACCTGCCCGGCCGTCCACCCGTTGGGCAGGTCGACCGCCACGGTGGCCTGGTAGTCGATCTCGACCGTGGCATGCCCGGGGGCGACGATGGCGTTCATGACGCGCTGCCGACGCTGGCTGAAGACCGCCGCACCCTGCGTGGCGAGGTCGCGAAACGCGTCGATGCCTTGCGTCTCCATGGCGACGTCGGTTCCCGACCGGTTGACGAAGTGAATGTCGTGGGTAAGGCACCCCACCATCGCTTGCACGTCGAAGGCGTTGTAGGCGTCGATGTAGCGGACGACGCAGGCCGGTAGCTCGTTCACGTTTCCCCCAGCGCATGGCGGGCGCCCCACGGCGTCCCTCACGAGGGATGATCCGCTGCGCGGTGGGGTACGCACAACCCGCGAGACGTCCTCGCCTGCGAACGAAACGATCAGTCCCCGTCGGTGTCGTCCATGGGGTCGGCAGGCGGCGGCCGGAGCCGCCCACTACGTCGCAGGGCGTCGCGCAGCACGAATTCGATCTGCGCGTTCAACGAACGCAACTCGTCTTCGGACCACCGCTGCATCGCATCGAGTACGACGGCGCTGATCCGCAGCGGATAAGCTCTTCTTTCCATCATCCCTCCGCCTTAGCCGCGCGACGCGCCGGCGGGGACCGTCAGGCACCGGGCGGCCGTCATTCCCAGTGCACCGCAAGGCGGAAGTCCACACGCCAGCTGTCCTGGTTGGGCACCACGTGGGTGAAGGCATGGGCCGCGTCGCCGGTGAAAGTGAGCCAGCGGCGGAAGTTCCAGTTCGCGCCCACACCGGCACCCGTGATCTGGCGGTCGCGTGGGAAGGCGGCATACACCGCGCCATGGTCGGCGAAGGCGAAGGCATCCACGGCGCCGATCGGATGATGCAGTTCCATGTCGAGGAAGTAACCCCGTGCGCCGGCGACGATGCCGCGGTCGTACCCACGGACGCTGCCCACGCCGCCGAGCTGGAACAACGACGAGGACGGCAGGGCGTCCTTCGAGGTGTATTGCCACCCGGCTCCTACCCGCAGCGCCCAGGCCTTGCCCAGCAACTGCACGCCATCGAGCGTACCGGTCGCGGTCATGAACGACCCGGAGCCGGCGATCGGCTGCTGGGCGTTCAGGTGCGTCACCTGCTGGGACAGCGTCCACTCGCGCCCGTCCACCCGATGGTTGAGGAGAATACCGATGCCCAGGCCGTTGGTCGTGGTATCCGCCACCGGCTTGCCGGCGATGTCGGTCGACGACCGGGCATGGCTGTAGGCCGCGGTGCCCTCGAACAGCCAACGCTGGTTGGCGATGAACGGCTGGGTGAAATCCAGCGCCGCGACCGCGGAGTGGCCGACGATGTCCAGGTCGCGATACGGGCCGTTGACGATGTCGATCTGGCTGCGCGCGTAGCTCACGCCCAGTCGCGCGTCGCTTTCGGTGATGATGCCGGAATACCCGAACTGACCGTCCGTGCCGCCCTTGGCATGGGCGATGTTGAGATCCATGCGGTCGCTGACACCGAGCAGGCCGCTCACGTGCCCCGCGACACCGACGCGCGTGTGCCCACTGGTGTCCACGCCTGCGTTGTCCACGAAGGTGTCGAGGCTGTACGGTGCCGGCTCCTTGACGTCCACCACCACGTCGCTGAGTCCGCGTGATGCGCCGGGCTGGAGCAACGCCGCGGTCTGCAGGTCGGTGGTGCGGTTGAGGTAGGTCAGGTCCGAACGCAGACGCGCCGTATCGAGCAGTTCGCCCTCCTGCATGTGCAGGCGGCGGCGAACGAACGCCTCACGGGTTTTCGCGTTTCCCTGCACGGTCACCTTGCCCAGATGGCCCTCGACCAGCGCGACGTGGACCACGCCATGGTCGACGGGCTGGCTGCCGAGCACGGCACGCGCGGTGGTGATGCCGCGGTGGGCGTATTCGGCGTTGACCGCGTCGAGCAGCGCGTTGAGTTCGGCGGCGCCGGTGTCCTTGCCCACGTAAGGGCGCGCGATCGCCTCCAGCGTCGGCGTGTCGATGAACGCCGAGGTGTCGAAGGTGACGCCGCGCAGCACGAAGCGCACGTCCGACGACACGGCGGCCGCGGCCGGCCGGGCCGACGGTAGCGGATCGACCGGCGCCTCGGGTCGGGTGGGGGCCTGGCGGTCGTCGTAGGAGCGGTCCGCGCGCTGGGCCGGCGACTGCTGCGGCGCCGGCGGCGCGCTCTGCGCATGAGCTTGCGCCTGCAGGGCCAGCAGGGCGAGACAGGCTGAGGCCAGGGTCGTGCGTTTCATGGTGCGGAAGGTCCAGGACATCAAGGGAGGGAACCCAGGTTTACGCCGCCGTCCACCGACGGCGAGACCAGGTTGTCGTCATGCGAAGGGGTCGGCACCGGCCCGACCGG
>CAJYHU010000189.1 GCA_913774655.1 uncultured Luteibacter sp.
CTCGGCTCGATCTCGCTGAACGCCGATCCTTCCTGGGACTACGCGAGCGTGAAACTGCTCGGCTACAACGGCTCGAAGGCGGCGCTGAACATGTTCACGGCGATCCTCGCGGCCGAACTGAACGGCCGGGGCATCGCCGTCAACGCCGTGAACCCCGGCTACACCGCCACCGACCTCAACGGCCATAACGGTCACCAGAGCCTGGCCGAGGGCGCGCAGGAGATCGTGCGCCTGGCACGGTCGGACGACACCGCCACCGCCACGTTCACAAGCAAGGACGGTCCGGAGCCCTGGTGAGGCCGGTCGTGGCAGGACGGGCGATCCCCGCCCTGCCACCCGCCGCCGGGCGCTGTATAATCGCGGCCTTCACCGCACGGTGGGAGAAGCGGACGGACCCGCTGCCGAAGGCGCAACGCCCGTAATCGCTCAGGCTCCCATACCACCGCGCGGCACATCACTCTGGAGAGACCGGTTCGATCCGGCGCCGAAGGTGCAAGGGGTGTCCACCCCCAAACTCTCAGGCAAAAGGACAGAGGGGCGCCCCACGTGCCGGCACGGCGCGTACCTACGGATGCCTCCAACGCCATGAGCCAGACCTTTTCCCCCTCGCTGCGCGACCTCGAGAACCACGGCGCGTTCATCGACCGCCACATCGGTCCGAATGATGCCGAGATCGCCGCCATGCTGTCCGTGGTGGGCCACGGCTCGCTCGACGCCCTGACCGACGCCATCGTGCCGGGAACCATCAAGTCGCCCGACCCGCTCGCCCTGCCCGACGCGGTCACCGAGGAAGACGCCCTGGCGAAGATCCGCGCCGTGGCCGACCGCAACCAGGTGTTCCGCAGCTTCATCGGCCAGGGTTACTACGGCACGCTCACGCCCAACGTCATCCTCCGCAACGTGCTGGAAAACCCGGCGTGGTACACCGCCTACACGCCCTACCAGGCCGAGATCTCGCAGGGCCGCATGGAAGCCCTGATCAACTTCCAGACCATGGTCGCCGATCTCACCGGCATGGACATCTCCAACGCCTCGCTGCTCGACGAGGGGACGGCGGCCGCCGAGGCGATGACCCTGGCCAAGCGCTCGGCCAAGTCGAAGTCCAACCTGTTCTTCGTATCCAACGGCGTGCATCCGCAGACGCTTGAAGTCGTGCGCACGCGCGCCGAGGGCCTGGGCATCGAACTTCACGTGGGCGACGACGCCGACGCCGCGAGCGTCGACAGCTTCGGCGTGCTGCTGCAATACCCGGACACGTTCGGCGCCATCCACGACTACAAAGCGCTGGCGGAAGCGACCCACGCCCGCGGCGCCATCGTTTGCGTGGCCACCGACCTGCTCGCGCTCACCCTCATCGCGTCGCCGGGTAGCTGGGGTGCGGATATCGTCGTGGGCAACACCCAGCGCTTCGGCGTGCCATACGGTTTCGGCGGTCCCCACGCCGCCTATATGGCCTGCCGCGACGCGTACAAGCGGTCGATGCCGGGCCGCCTGATCGGCGTGTCGATCGACGCGGAAGGCAAGCCCGCCTACCGCCTCACCCTGCAGACCCGCGAGCAGCACATCCGCCGCGAGAAGGCGACCTCCAACATCTGCACCGCCCAGGTGCTGCTGGCCGTGATGGCGAGCATGTATGCCGTGTACCACGGTCCGGAAGGCCTGATCCGCATCGCCCGCCGCACGCATCGCTTCGCGGGCATCCTCGCGACCGCGCTGCGCGACGCCGGCGTGGCCGTGGGTGGCGACTTCTTCGACACGCTGCACGTCAGCGGCGTGGATGCCAAGGCCCTGCACGCCAAGGCGGCCGCGGCGCGCATCAATCTTCGCGCCATCGACGACGCGCGCGTCGGCATCAGCCTGGACGAAACCACGACCCGGGCCGACGTCGTGGCGTTGGCCGGTCTGTTCGGCGCGTCGGCCGATGTGGACGCGCTCGATGCCCGGGCGCAGGACGCCCTGCCGCCCGCACTGCGCCGCACGACAGACTTCCTGCAGCACCCGGTGTTCAACACGCACCACAGCGAACACGAGCTGCTGCGCTACCTGCGTGGCCTCGCCGACAAGGACCTCGCCCTCGACCGCACGATGATCCCGCTGGGCTCGTGCACCATGAAGCTCAATGCCACCGCCGAGATGATCCCGGTGACCTGGCCCGAGTTCGCCAACATCCACCCGCTGGCACCGGCCGACCAGACCCGGGGCTATCGCCAGCTCATCGACGAACTCGAGGCGATGCTGGTGGAATGCACCGGCTACGACGCGGTCAGCCTGCAGCCCAATTCGGGTGCGCAAGGCGAATACGCCGGCCTGCTGGCGATTCGCGCCTATCACCGCTCGCGTGGCGAAGGCCACCGCGATATCTGCCTGATCCCCGAATCCGCGCATGGTACGAACCCGGCGTCGGCGCAATTGGTGGGCATGCAGGTCGTGGTCACCCGTTGCGACGCCAACGGCAACGTCGACGTGGACGACATCCGCGCCAAGGCCGAGAAATACGCCGATCGCCTTGCCGCGATCATGATCACCTACCCTTCCACGCACGGCGTGTTCGAGGAAGACGTGGTCGCGATCTGCGACATCGTCCACCAGCACGGCGGCCAGGTGTACACCGACGGCGCCAACATGAACGCGCTGGTCGGCGTGGCCAAGCCGGGCAAGTGGGGCTCGGACGTCTCCCATCTCAACCTGCACAAGACCTTCTGCATCCCGCACGGCGGCGGCGGCCCCGGCGTAGGCCCGTGTGCGGTCCGTTCACACCTGGCGCCGTTCCTTCCGCGCGCGTTCGGCGGTGAGGGAGACGTGGGCATGGTGAGCGCGGCCACGTTCGGCTCGGCGTCGATCCTGCCGATCTCGTGGATGTACATCACCCTCATGGGCTCGGCCGGCCTGCGCCGCGCCACCCAGGTGGCACTGCTCAACGCCAACTACATCGCCAAACGCCTCGCCCCGCACTACAAGACGCTCTACACCGGCCGCAACGGCCTGGTGGCCCACGAGTGCATCCTCGACCTGCGGCCGCTGAAGGACGCCACCGGCATCGGTGCGGAAGACGTGGCCAAGCGGCTCATCGATTTCGGGTTCCACGCCCCGACGCTGTCCTTCCCCGTGGCGGGCACGCTCATGGTGGAGCCCACCGAGAGCGAGTCGCAGCACGAACTGGACCGCTTCATCGAC
>CAJYHU010000190.1 GCA_913774655.1 uncultured Luteibacter sp.
AGCGCGAAGACCGCCGCCGTCGCACTCGCGCTCAGGGCGAGCGGCACGGCGACCGTGGCGAAGGCCACGGCAAGCACGGCCCAGGTGTCGCGCAAGAGGCGCATGTCCTCGCGATGGCGAAGCGCGAACGCGATGCCGACGTAGATCGCCGCCGCCACGAGCGCGGAGAGCGCGAGCGGCATCGGCGCCCAGTCGAGCAGCGCCGCCTGGAGCACCAGGCACGCGATCGGGTTGCCGAACATCAGGCAACCATCGAGCACCGCGCGACGGCGATCGGGCGAGCGCATCACGTGCAGCCAGGGCGCAGCGAGGTAAAGCAGGAAGAACAGCACAAGGAACGGCTCGGTGCTGGAGAACAGGCCGGCGTTGTACTTGAGCACGCCCCAGGCGGTGCCGACGCCGAAGGTGGCGACAAAACCGAGCACGTTCAGCACGCGCCAGGCTTTCTTCCAGGCGATGCCGAGAATGCCGAGGTTGAGCACGGCGTAATACGTGAAGAGGGCTTCGTGACTGCCCTGCCCGCTCGACGCGATGATCGGCGCGGCGAAACCGGCGACCAGGCCCAGCACGGCCAGGGCGAGCGCATCCTGGAGCACCGCGAGCATGCCCAGGCCACCGACGAAGATCACCAGCAAGGCGAACGCGGGCAACGGGCCAATCAATCCATAGAGGCGATAGGCGGCGAACACCGTCATCACAAGCACGCCGATGGAGCCACCCTGGAGCGACAACGCGAAGGCCCGCCGCCTGTCGCGCTGGAACCAGCCGAACGCCGTGCCGGCAATGGCGAACAGCGCCACGAGCATGAGGCGCACCGGGAGGGGAACACGCAGCAATCCCGCGTCCGTGGCGTACTTGAGGAAGGCCGCCACGCCTGCGAAGAGCACCAGCATGCCGACCTTGACCGGCACGTTGCCCTCCGTGAACCAGCCTTTGATCGCCTGGGCGAGGCGCTCGCCACGCGTCGGATCTGCGGGTGCCTCGGGTAAGGGCGCCATGGGCGGAGGCACCGAGGGCGGCCTGTCGGCCGCGACGGGTTCGGCCGGCATCGGGGGTGGGACGATCGCCGGTTGCCCCATGCCAGGGGCGGTGGCCTCGGGCCAGGGCGTCACGTCGTCGGCCGACACCGCCGCAGGCTCGGCGATCGGAATGATCGACGCGGGCGTGGTCGTCGCGTCGAGGCGGCGAAGCGCTTGGTCAAGTTCGTCACGCAGGAGGGACGTGCGCGCCCAGAGCACGCCGATGGCGAATCCCGCGACACTGCCTGCGACGCCTTGACCCACGAAAGCGCCGATGATCGCGCCGATGATTCCGAAAAGAACGTACACGCCCTATCCCTCGACCCCGTCCGATATCCGGGGCGGAGTCTGGCATGAAATCGCATGATCGTGCGGCGTGTCAGGCGGGTCGCATGGCGATACCGGCGGCCGCCGTATCGCCATGCGATCGGCGCCCCCTTCGGTTGGCGGCCCGGTTAGCCCGCGGGGCGGGCTCCTGCAAAGCGGGGCAAACGCCTTGTCAGTGCAGCGGCTGGGTCTCGATGACCGGCTGGTCGCCGATGACGTCAGCGCCCGGCGGTGGCACGAAGTGGAAGGTGTCGGCGGGGATGGGGCCGTTCTTCTGCCAACCCGCGAACTGGATACGCGTGGTGTTGCCGAGTTGGTCGCGGAACTCCATGCGGGCCAGGCCCGAGGCGTCGAAGCCCAGGTCCGCGTAGTCGAATTGCGGATCCTTGCTGGTGGACTTCAGGCGCAGCCATTGCAGGCCGTCACGCTCGCCCTGCTCGGTCACCTTGAAGTCGCGGTCGAGCAGCGAGAGGTCGGTCAGCACGGTGAGCGGACTCTGCGCCTCTTCGGTACTCTGCTTGCGCACGGTGACCTGCTCCAGATCGGGGTCGTAGAGCCACACCCGGCTGCCGTCGGCAACGATGGTCTGCTTGTAGGGCGCGAGCGTCTCCCAGCGGAATTCCCGCGGCGCCTGCAAGGCCAGGGTACCCGAGCTGGTCTTGCCCGGGTCGCCGTTGGCGTTGGAAAGGGTCTGGCTGAAACGCCCGGTCACCGAATGCAGCCCCTTCGCGAAGGCGTCGAGGCGTTCGCGGGCCGGGCCGGCGGCGAACGCCGGAAGGCAGGAGAGGAACAGCGTCGCGGCGAGCAGCAGGCGTTTCATGGGCGGTTTTCCGTGAGTGGCGGCGCGGATTGTCAGCGATCGGTCTCGAACAACGACTTAAGCATGTCGATGGCCTCGCCAGGGCTGATCTCGCCCGAACGCATCTTGTCGCTGATGTCGGCGATGGCCTTGCCGTCGCGGTGCCAGAACGGCGCCTCGCGGGTGGCAACATGCTGGGGACGGGCCTCCTGACCAAGCACGACGATTTCGGCCACCTCGGGCTGCTCGGCAAAGATCACTTCGAGGGCGTCGTCGACCTCGGCCGTATGGCCGGCCGGGTAGTCGCGCACCACCGTGCAATGGCGGCCATCGTCCGAGCGAAGCTCGAGCCCGGGGATGGACGGATTGAGTTCGAACACGTTCTCGATTTCGTCGAGCACTTCCGGGGTGGGCGTCAGATCGCCGCTGACGAGCAGGCTCCAGGGACGCTGGCGCAGCGACCCCGGGGGGATGGCATTCATGGGGTTCAGTCCTTCGGCGGCGGCGGCGCGAGCACTTCGCGGTTGCCGTTGTGCTGCGGCGCGCTGACGATGCCGTCCTGCTCCATCTGTTCGACGAGGCGGGCGGCCCGGTTGTAGCCGATACGCAGGTGGCGCTGCACGCCGGAAATCGACGCGCGGCGGGTCTCGGTGACGACGCGCACGGCGCGATCGTAGAGCGCGTTGTCGCTGTCGGCGTCGCCGTCGGCGTCCTGCGGGAGGCCGGCGTCGTTGATGATCTTGCCGTCGGCGGTGGACTGCACCTCTTCGAGCACGCCCTCGATGTAGTTGGGCGTGCCCTGCGCGCGCAGCCACTCGACCACGTTGTGCACCTCGTGGTCGTCGACGAAGGCGCCGTGCACGCGCTCGGGCGTGGCGGTGCCCGGCGGCAGGTAAAGCATGTCGCCGTGACCCAGCAGCGCCTCGGCGCCAGACTGGTCGAGGATGGTGCGCGAATCGATCTTCGACGACACCTGGAAGGCGATGCGGGTGGGAATGTTGGCCTTGATGAGGCCGGTGATCACGTCCACCGACGGGCGCTGGGTGGCCAGGATCAGGTGGATGCCGGCGGCGCGGG
>CAJYHU010000191.1 GCA_913774655.1 uncultured Luteibacter sp.
CGAGCGCATGCATGTCGCCCTGGCGCACCTCCACGTTGGGGAAATGCGCCAGGCGTTGGCGGGCGGCGTCCGCCACGCGCTCTGAACTGTCGATGCAGAGAATGGCGTGGGCGTGCGGCGCCAGCAGTTCGGCGGTCACGCCGTCGCCCGACGCGATGTCGAGCACGTCGCCGGTTTCCAGCAATTGAAGCAGCGACCTGGCCAAGGTCTCCCAGGTGCGACCGGGCGAATAGTGCCGCTCCATATCGCCGGCGACGGTATCGGCCCAGCCTTCGCTGCGGGCGCGCTGGGCCAGCACGGTGGGCAGGCGCTCGGCGTCTTCGCGCAGCAAGGCGTCGCTGAGCGTGTCGCGCAGGGAGGCCACCAGGGCGGCCAGCGTGGGATCGGCTTCGGCGTTGGCCCGGTAGTAGGCCGAAACGCCGGCGCGGCGGTCGCGCACGAGGTCGGCCTCCTTGAGCTTGGCCAGGTGGGTGGACACGCGCGGCTGGGCCAGGTGAAGCACCGCCGCCAGTTCGGCCACGGTCAGTTCCTCGCGGTCGAGCAGGGCGAGGAGGCGGACGCGGGTGGGGTCCGCCAGGAGCCGGAGCACCGTGGAGGCGGTCGAGAGATCCATCCAACATCCTTTTATCGCGATACAGAGATTTTAAGGATGCGGCCGGCGCGGGCCAGCGTCAAGGGCGCATGTTGCGGTGCAGGGCGGCAAAGGGTCGAACGGCCGTTAGAATGGCTGGATTGCCCACTCCAGACTGGCCGGCCGCAGGGTCGGCATGAGGTATGCCCCATGGATTTCCGTTTTACCGACGACCAGCTGTCGATCCAGTCCATCGCCCGTGATTTTGCCCAGAAGCGCATCGCGCCGGTCGCCGCCGAACTCGACGCCAAGGGCGAGTTTCCGTTGGAGAACATCCGCGAGATGGGCCAACTGGGCCTGATGGGCATCGAGGTGCCCGAGGAATACGGCGGCGCGGGCATGGATCCCATCGCCTACGTGCTGGCCATGGTGGAGATCGCCGCGGCCGATGCCGCCACCTCGACCATCATGTCGGTGAACAACTCGCTGTTCTGCAACGGCATCCTGAAGAACGGCACCGAGGCGCAGAAGCAGGCCTATGTGCGCGCCATCGCCTCCGGCGAGGCCATCGGTGCCTACGCGCTCACCGAGCCGCAGTCCGGCTCGGATGCGTCCAACATGCACACCCGCGCGGTGAAGAACGCCGACGGCGACTGGGTCATCAACGGCAAGAAGAGCTGGATCACCTCGGGTCCGGTAGCACGCTACATCGTGCTGTTCGCCGTGACCACGCCGGGCATCGGTGCCCGCGGCGTGTCGGCCTTCATCATCGACACCCAGCGCCAGGGCTTCCTCGCCGGCAAGACCGAACCCAAGCTCGGTATCCGCGCGTCGGCCACCTGTGAGATCGAATTCCACGATTACGTGTGCCCGAAGGACGACCTGCTCGGTGAGGAAGGCAAGGGCTTCGCGATCGCCATGGGCGTGCTCGACGCCGGCCGCATCGGCATCGCGTCGCAGGCCGTGGGCATCGCCCGCGCCGCTTACGAGGCCACGCTGCAGTGGTCGCGTGATCGCAAGGCGTTCGGCACGCCGATCGGTACGTTCCAGATGACCCAGTCGAAGATCGCCGACATGAAGTGCAAGCTCGACGCGGCCCTGCTGCTCACGCTGCGCGCGGCCTGGACCAAGGCCCAGGTGGAAAAGACCGGCGGCCGCTTCGGCACCGAGGCGTCGATGGCCAAGCTGGTCGCCTCAGAGGCGGCGATGTGGATCGCGCACCAGGCGGTTCAGATCCATGGCGGCATGGGCTACTCCAAGGAAATGCCGCTGGAACGCTACTTCCGTGATGCGAAGATCACCGAAATCTACGAGGGCACGAGCGAAATCCAGCGCCTGGTGATCGCGCGCGCGGAGACCGGGCTGCGCTGATCGCCGTGGGGCGAGGCGCCTGACGAACGTCGGCGCTTCGCCAAGGGCACGGGGCCGCGTCGGCGCGGTGAGCCGCTTATGCACCTCGCCGCCGGCCCGAAGCGTGAGGCCGTGAGGCCGTGAGGCAAGAGCCTTCGGTGTCCACCCTCGCTGCTCGGACAGTCCTCCGCGTTCGACAGGGAAAGGCCGCTGACGCGGCCCGTGTATCCAAACGGCCTTCGGCCGCTCCCTTGTGCGGAACTCGCCTCGAGGGTGGACACCGAAGACTCTCCCCATGACCGGGGCGGCGTGTTGTGAGAGCCCCTGCGGCGCCCCGCGGCGAGCCAGTGAGCTTCACCTCGCTCCGCCCTACAACGCCGGTCAACTCGTCGCGACGCGGGATACCCGTTGTCGGGATGCCGTTTCACATATCACGCAGCGCTTGCGCAGATCGGCCAAAAAACGACCCGCGCTTTCCCAGCATCCGACCTCACCGTCTGGAAGAGATCTTGGTGTCCACCCTCGAGGCGAGTTCCGCACAAGGAAGCGGCCGCAGGCCTATCAGCACATGGGCCGCGTCAGCGGCCTTGCCCTGTCGAACGCGGAGGACTGCCCGAGCAGCGAGGGTGGACATCAAGGTCTCCCCGCCAAACGCCTAGGTGCAACGCGCTCTGGCGCTACAAGATGGCAACACCGCGCCCAGTCGAACATCCACCGGGCCGTCAGGTCGATAGCCGGATAGCCCCGGTCATTCGCGATGAAACAAAAAAAAGGCCCGGCTTTTTGCAGCCGGGCCTTTTCGTTGACCTTAGGGTCGCTGGGTGCCTCGTCGGGGATCCGAGTCGAAGGCGCTCAGGTCACCGACGTTCGGTGCGTGAGGACCGGTGTCGGACGGGCCGTGGTTACCGCCACCGCCGTGCGGGTCGTGGTCGTCGTCACCGCCATGGTGCGGCA
>CAJYHU010000192.1 GCA_913774655.1 uncultured Luteibacter sp.
TGCACCTGGAGCGTGTCGGCAGGAAACGCCAGTGCCGTCACGATCAGCAGCAAGGCCAGGGCCAGGCCCGCCAACGGCAGCATCGCCTCGACGAAGCCACCGAAGCCGATGCCCCATTGCTGCCACAGGAAGAGGTTCTGCGGGTTGCCGATCGGCGTCAGCATCGAGCCGGCGTTGACGGCGAGCGCTTCGAACACCACCAGTCGCGTGGCCGGCATGCGCGCGATGCGGCACACGCTCAGCGTCAGGGGCACCATGACGAACAGCGAGACATCGTTGGTGAGCAGCATCGACAGCACGGCTGTCGCGGCGACAAGCACCAGCGCCGCCATGCGGCGGGTCGCCGTGCGTTCGATGAGCCAGTGCCCCGCCACGTCCAGCGCGCCGCTGGCTTCGACCGCCTTGGTCAGCAGCAGCAGGCCGCAAAGGGCGGCGATCGTCGGCCAGTCGACGAGCGACGGCCACGCCGGGACGCGCGCCGGCACGGCGATCGCGAAAGCGACCGCCACGAGCAGCAACACGATAAACAGCACGTCGCGCCGGAGGGCGCGAAGCGATTCAGGCAACCAGGTCATCCAGGGATCGTTCCGTTCGGGGCGAACGGATCATATCCGGCCGACCGGCCCGCGTGGCATCATCGATCGTCGTCGCGCGGTACGTCGACCTTGCCACCGACGCCATGGTAATTGACGTCGCCGCTGCCGCGGGAATGCACGGTCAGGTTGCCGCGGACGTTGTCGACCTCCACGTCGCCCGATCCGACCGAACGCACCTCCACGTCACCCTGGATGTCGTTGAGCTTCGCATCACCGGAGCCCACCGAACCGATGCCGACGCTGGCCGCCTCGCGAACGGTGAGGTCGCCCGAGCCCAGCGACTTCACGCTGAGCTTGCCGACGCGCGCGATCTTCATATCGCCCGATCCGCCGGTGACCGCGACATCGCCACGGATGTCGCTGGCGTCGAGGTCGCCGGAGCCGACCGACGCCTCGAGCGAAGCGACGCCATGCACCTTCGCGTCGCCGGAGCCGACCTCGACGGTCACCGGCAGGTTGGCCGGCAGGCTGACGTCGACGCGGAAGTCGGTGTAGCTGTGCCCGAACGACCACGTGTGGTTGTCCGGGCTCAGCTCCACCGTGAGCGTGTCGCCCTGCCTGGACTGCGCGATGGTGAGGGCGTCGAGCAAAGCCTGGCTGGAAGCGCAGGCCCGGCCGTGCGCGGTGCCCTTGCCGCCGGATGCACCCTCCACGTTGATGTCGAAGGCGTTCGTCTTCAACAGCACATGGCGTACCCCGGTCAGGTCGAGATCGAGCTGGCGGTCGGCACGGAACGCGCACTGGGCATCGTCGGCCATGGCCGCGACGGGAGTGAGCAGCAACAGGGCAAGCAGGGTACGGCGCATGGGTTTTCCTCCTGGGCGATGGGATCGACGAGGGATGGATGCGCGCCGGACGCAAAAGGTTGCACGACCCGATTTCACGCGAAACTGAGCGGACGGCAACATCGCGGTCAACCGGCACCCGGGCGGCACGTTTTTTCCCGTGCAAGACCCACCGAATCCGGAGAACCTCCATGCAGCGCAAGACCCTCATCGCCAGCGTCGCCTCCCTCCTCGTCGCCGGCTCGGCCGCCTTCGCGTTCGCGCAGGATGCCGCTCCGACGCCGCCGGCGCCCGCCGCCGCCCCGCACGCGCCGCAGGGCCCCCGTCCCGCCGGCGGTCCGGCCGACCATGGCCACTGGGGCCACCACGGTCGCGGCCAGATGATGGGCCGCAACGGCGTCATCGGCGACCTGCGCAGTCTCGAACGCCTCTACGTGATGTCGGGCCGCCAGAAGGAACTGCCGGCGCTCTACAACGAGGTGTTGGCCAAGTCGCAGAACCCGATGGTGCGCGACTACGCGTATCGCCACCTCGCCCGCGCGCAGATGCAGCCGCAGAACACGGACGCGGCGATCGCCACGATGCGCAAGAGCCTCGACGAGAGCCTCGCCCAGGACCAGAAGCGCCACGCCGAGATGGAAGCCTTTAAGGCGCGCATGTCGTCACAGGGGCCGGCGGCGAAGTAATCGGCGGTGCCCGCCCTGTGCGCGAACGGATACCCGGTCGCGCGCAGGGCGCGCTCCTACGGCGGGGTCTCGTCGCGTTTGACGCGGGCCCAGAGGTGTTCCTGTTCGTCCAGCGGATACGACGACAGCGTGCGGCCTTCCTGCGCCGCCAGCGATTCCATCGCACGGAAGCGCCGCTCGAACTTCGCATTCGCGCCGCGCAAGGCATGGGAGACATCCACTCCCGCATGACGCGCGAGATTGGTGGCGACGAAGAGTACGTCGCCGATCTCGTCGGCCAGGCGCGCCGGGTCGGCGCCATGCTCGAACTCGTATCGCACTTCGTCGATTTCTTCAGCCAGCTTGGCGAGCACGGGTCGGTGGTCGGGCCAGTCGAAACCGGTGTTCGCGGCACGCTTGTGCAATTTCATCGCGCGCTGCCACTCGGGGAGGCCGCGTGAGATGCCGGCGAGCGCGCTGGTGTCATCCGCGCCCTTGGCCTTGCGTTCTTCCGCCTTGAGGCGATCCCAGTCGCGCGAACGCTCGGCGTCGCTGTCGTGCGTGACGTCGCCGAACACGTGCGGGTGTCGGCGCCGCATCTTGTCGCAGATCGACGCGACCACGTCGCCGAACGCGAAGTGACCGTCTTCTTCGGCCATGCGCGCATGGAACACCACCTGGAGCAGCAGGTCGCCCAGTTCGTCGCGCAGGTCGTGCATGTCGCGGCGATCGATGGCATCGGCCACTTCGTAAGCTTCTTCGATCGTATATGGCGCGATCGTGGCGAAGCTCTGCTTGATGTCCCAGGGACATCCCGTGTCGGGGTCGCGCAGCCGGGCCATGATGGCGAGCAGGTCGTCGATGGGGCGGGTCATGCGCGCCGGTCCGGATCGATGAGTCGCGCCGCCCAGTCGACGGTGGTGTCGCCACAGGCGATGAATTCGGGATTGATGAGCGAATCGCGCGTGTTGTAGCGGAACGGCCGGCCGGCCAGGTCGAGCACGGCACCGCCGGCTTCCTCGAGCACGCACTGCGCGGCCGCCGTGTCCCATTCGGACGTGGCGCCCAGGCGCAGGTAGAGGTCGGCATCGCCACGCGCGATCACGCAGAACTTCAGCGAAGAGCCCAGCGGCACCCGCTCGTGCGGGCCCAGGCGTTCGAGCAGCGTCCGGGTGATCGCGCCCGGGTTCGAGTGGCTGCCGATGATGCCCAGGGTGTCGGCCACCGGACGGGAGCGGATGCGAACCGGAGTGTCCCCGGCGCTGGCCTGGCGCCATGCGCCGGCGCCCTGCGCGGCGTAGTAGGTGTCGCCGCTGACCGGGGCGAGGACGACGCCCGCCACCGCCCGGTGGTGTTCGATGAGCGCGATGTTCACGGTGAACTCGCCGTTGCGCTTGACGAACTCACGGGTGCCGTCGAGCGGATCGACCAGCCAATGACGGCGCCACGTGCGGCGCTCGGCCCACGACGCGGCCGCGGCCTCTTCGGAAATCACCGGTACGTCGGGTGTAAGGGCGGCAAGGCCCTCGGCGATCACCCGCTGTGCCGCGAGGTCCGCGGCGGTGACGGGGGAGTCGTCCGCCTTGCAGACCACGTCGAAATCCTGCGCATAGACCTCGAGGATGGCGTCCGCGGCGCGACGTGCGATGTCGCGCAGGGCCTCCAGGTAGGCCGAGGGATCTCCCACGCTCATGCGGGGCGATACCGACCCGCGAGGTATTCGCGCGCCATGAACAGCGCGGCGATCGAGCGTCCCTCCGTGACATCGTCGCGGGCGATCAGGCCGTGCAGGTCGTCGAGGCGCCAGGGCACCACGTCGAGTTCTTCGGGTTCGTCGCCCTGGAGGCGCTCGGGGTAGAGGTCTTCGGCCAACACCACGTGGGCCATATGGGTCATGTACGACGGGGAAAGCGACAGCGCCCCGAGCACCGTGAGCTTGCGGGCGCCGAAGCCGACTTCTTCTTTCAGCTCACGATCGGCGCCCTGCTCCACCGTCTCGTCGCGGTCCAGGCGCCCCTTGGGCACCCCCAGTTCGTAGCGTTCGAGGCCCACGCCGTATTCGCGCACCAGCAGCACGGTGTGCTCGTCGCGCAGGGCCACGATGAACACCGCGCCGTGGCCACCGCTCTTGAGGCGCTGGTAGGTGCGACGCTCGCCGTTGGAAAACTCCAGGTCGACTTCCTCGACGCGGCGGAGGTGGCTGTCGGTCGCGTCGCGCGTGGCGAGGATGGTGGGGCTCTTGTTCATCGGGCGATTGTAGCGTCCCGCAGCCGCGCCAG
>CAJYHU010000193.1 GCA_913774655.1 uncultured Luteibacter sp.
GGCAAAGGCATCTTCGCCCATCGCGAGCCCGGCAACGTGATCCATGCCTATATCGCCGTGTGTCGTCCGGCCGAATGGTTCGATGACATCGACGTCGGCTCGGTGCGGACCGGCACGCCACGCATCGCCGCGGAGTTCGACGGGTGGGCGCCGGCGTTGCGTGCCCTGATCACCGATAGCGACGCCGCACCGGTGCTTCGTCGCATCCATGCCTTGCCCGTCGATCTGCGCTGGCCGCGCAAGCCGGGCGTGACGTTACTCGGCGACGCGGCGCATCTGATGCCGCCCTCCGGCGAAGGGGCCAATCTCGCGATGGACGACGGCGCCAGGCTCGCCGTCGCCATCGCCATCCACGGCGACCGCGTCGAGGATGCCCTTGGCGCCTACGAGTCGGCGATGTTTGTGCGGGCCGAAGCGGCGGCACGGGAGGCGCAAGCCCTCACGGCCCGCCTGCTCGGGACGGACGCCCCGCACGGCCTGCTTCGGATGTTCGGCCACGACCCGGCGTGATGCGTCGCGCCGCGAGCGATGCCGGACACTCAAGGCTCGGCGGACGCGTCCACGATACCGAGCACGTCGCGCATGTCGATGCGGCCGCCGCTCTTGACGACGACCTCATGGTAAAGCTCGGCGGAACTCATACCGCCCCATGCCACGGCCCGATGAATGAGATACGGCACGGGGCTGTGGGGTTCGATGCGCGCGAGAAGCCGGGCGATCTCGGCAAGCCTTTCGTAAGCCCGCTCACGCTCAGCCACCGGGTCGAACGCGTGGTCCCGGTCGCCATCGGCCATGCGTTCGCCTGGCGCTTCGGCGTGATCCGGTGCAGGCGCGCCATCGGTCGCGCCCGGGATGTCGCCGGCCGACGACACCGCTGCGGGCTCTGCCGGTACGAGAAGCGAGGGCGGCTCGACCCGAAGGCCACGCCGCGTCAGTTCTTCCCGCAAGGGCACCTGCATGCGCTCGATCAGGCCGCGCAGATGCGGCATCGACGGCATGCCCGATGCCAGGGCATGGATCGACTCGTCCAGGGCCATTAGCGAGGCCCGGGCGATGTCAAGCGTCGCCACGCGCGCACGCAACGCCTCGTCGGGCTGGCGGGCGAGCGCCTGGGCAAGTTCGGCAAGGCTGGGCGTATCGTCCTCGACATCGGCGCGTGTACCTCCCGCCGCGCGGATACGTTCGAGCCGATGTGCCATCTCCCAGGCCACCCAGGGGATGTCGCGACCGCCGTCGTTGAGCAACGGCGAAACCGCGATGGAACGGCCCAGCTTTTCGTCGATCCACAACATGACGTTGCCACGGGCTTCGAAGGTGCCGTCGTCGTCCGTCGGGTGGAGCAGATCCCCATCCCAGTAGCGCTCGCACAGTGCACGGATGAGCGCGAAGCACGGCGCGAGCGCATCCACGCCGCGCTGGTGGATCTCCGCTTCGAGCAGCCACGCGGCCAGTTGCAGGTCCTTTGAGTATTCCGCCAGCATGTGCGCCGCAACCAGGGAAACGCGAGGCCAGTTCGCCCGGCGCAGGTCGGCGCCCCAGGCTCCCATCGGCAGGTACATGTCGTCGCTGCGGCGGTCTTCCTGCAGGCGGCGGTAACCGGGCGACGAACGCAGGGGGATGCCAGCGGGCCGTTCGCCCGAAATGGGCTCGAGCATGCGTTGCAGCGAGACCTCCAGGTGGGTCTGGAAATAGCCTTGCTCGAAGGCCTCAGGTGAAAGGATGGGCATAGGTCAGGTCCTTGGGATGCGTCGCGACATGATCGCCTGCCCTGAAGCACCGAGCAGGCGCAGCGGCCGTGAGACTCGGGTAGCCGGAACACGGGCCGACCCGCGCAGACTACGTGGAAGCGGGCCGCACCGCGCCGTCGTCGTCCCCTTGGCCGGTCCGGCGTCGCCACACCGTGCGGTGGGAGGGCAAGTGTCGTTCGACGAGGCCATCGGCCTCGAGAAGCTCAAGCGCCTGTTGGGTAACGTCGAGGGTGTGCTCCGGCACATGCTCGGTAACCCACCATGCGTGGATACCTTCGACCGTATCCACCGCGCGGGGATGGATGGCCAGGTAGGCCCTGAGAACGTCGGCGACCTGGCGAACCAGCGATGTGGTCATGTTGCCTCGGCGGGAGGAGAAAGAAAGAAGGCGCGAGCCCCCGTCCATGCCATCGTGACGCCAGACATGCGTTATCGCGATGACGTGAGCGAGAGGACCATGGTGCTCGCCTGAGGCCAACGATTGCCACGGGTCGTGTCCTTTGGCGCCCGCGGCCGTTACGCCTGCACGTTCGCGCCGGGCGCTGTAAGGCCGCGGC
The DNA here is from genome assembly GCA_913774655.1 of uncultured Luteibacter sp. Taxonomy (GTDB): domain Bacteria; phylum Pseudomonadota; class Gammaproteobacteria; order Xanthomonadales; family Rhodanobacteraceae; genus Luteibacter; species Luteibacter sahnii. Next base: position 2,306 of record CAJYHU010000193.1, read on the forward strand.
GACCCGATGTGCGGGCGACGAACGCCGTTTACCTTGCCGAATAGGCGTCGTGCTTCGCGGTCGCGCCTGCCGCGGTGGGCGCCCCGCCCGCCTAACGCTCGCAGGGGCGCGCATACGCCCAGAGACTGTGCGGAGGTGTCGGCGACAGCGTGCGCGCCACCGCCGTGTAGCGCGGGTCGAGCAGGCTCGCCGTCCAGTAGAGGTTCTTCGCCGTCGTCGGATCCCACGGCCCGGCGAACCCGGGCAGCCCGGCACGGGCACGCGCCGCGTCGAATGGCACCGAGGAATGCACGAACTCGTCGTGGCGCCGCTTGCCTTCGGCATACGGCAACAGCCAATCGAGGGCGGCGGCCAGGGTCTGCCCGTCACGCCCACGCAGGGTAAGCCAGTCGTCACCGCGGCGACGGGCCGCGACCGCCGCGAGGGTAAGCGGCTCAAGATCGTAGGTGACGTAGTGCAGCGCGTCGCGCTCGCCGAAATCGATCACTTCGCCGCCAGGCGTCACGTTGATCGACAACTGCTGGACGAAAGCCGCCCTGGCACGACGAAACAACACGTCGTCATGAAGGGCGACGGACGCCAGCACGGCGAGCTTCACCCGATGGCTTTGCCAGTTGTTGCTCCAGACGCCGTGCGGGTCGCCGCGATGCGCGTCCATCTGGTCGAGGTAACCGGTGGCGAGACGACGCAGGAAATCGCGGGTCTGTCGTGCCACGTCGGGCGGAAGATCCGCCGCGGTCACGTCGTAGGCGGCGATGACGTCGCCGAAGCCTGTTTCGTCGATCGGGTCGAACGAGGGCTTGTAGGTTTGCGTCCAGGCGGAAAGATAGACCGCCAGGCGATCCAGCGAAGGCCGGTCTCCGCCGTCGCGCCAGGCCAGGGCAAGGTCGAGCATGTGGCTGAAGTCGCGCATCGCGGCCGCCGAACGGTCGTGGATGCCGGTGTGCGGCAGCGTGCCTTCGGTATGGATCACCGGCATGGCCTGCGGCGCGTCCGCAGGGGACGCGGCGGCGGCGCGCATGAGCGCCGCCGGGGTGGGTGCCGGGGCGGCGAGACAGGACGACGCGGTGGCGGCGGCGAGAAGGATGGCGAGCATGAAGGCCTGGATATCGTGCAGTGGGAAATCGCGAACAGGTAGCCGCCGGTGCGTGGTGCACCGGCGTTTCAAACGCCGATCGCAGGTCACCTGCGGTCAGTCGCGCGCCCAATACCCTTCATGCAGCCACCACTGGCCGTCGCGATGCTCCCAGTAGGCGTGGACATAGTGATGCCCGACGACGACGCGCTCCCAATGGCCGGGCACGCGGACGTAACGGTAACCATCCCAGCGCCAGTAGCCGTGGGCCCAGAACCAACCGTCACGCGGCGGCGGCACCACCTCCACGACCTCCGGTGGCGGTTCGTGGGTCACCCGCACCACATAGGTGGGCGGCGGTGGCTGTTCGACCACGACGACCCGTTCCCGGCGTGGAGGGAGCGGCGCGCACGCCGCGACTAGGGATATCAGGCACAGCGGGAGCAACCGGTTAAAAGAGCGCATGCAGGTCTCCTGAAGGTGACCGCATCTCATCTCACATGACTTTCACTTTGGTTTCGGCGGGCCAACTGCGGACTGAACCAGGCTCACTCAAGGAGCCTCCGTACAGGTTGGCGAACGTTTCACGACGTCGCGCCCAGAATGCGGCCATGACTCTTGCCTCCGGCCACCGCCATAGCTGCTCCTGCACGGCGGCCCAGGTCTGCCGCCGATGCGAGCAGGCCCGGGCCGCCGTGCTGCAGCGCATGACCGAACACACCATCGCCATGGCGTCGTCGGCGGCGCTGGGGGACTGGGCGCGGGTCAGCGCCCTGGCACGTGATCTGCGGGACCTCAGCTGGTCGGCCATGATGGCGTCGGCGGGGGCGACCGCGGGCGTGCTGGTGATGACCCTGCAGGATCGCTATGCGGACCGCTTCGATATCGACGTAGCGATGGATGCGGTGTTCGCCGAGGTGCATCGCGCGACGTCGCAGCAGGTCCGTTGATCTGCGATGGCGCGGATGCAGAAGAAGTCTGACCTGCCGACGAAGGTGTGTCCCCGCTGCGGTCGTCCGTTCACCTGGCGGCGTAAATGGGCCCGGGATTGGGAACAGGTGGTTTATTGCTCCGAGCGGTGCCGTCGGTCAAAAAGCACCCGTCCCGGTGCGGCGGACGAGGTTGGTTAGACGTATTCGCGAGCACCCGTCCGATGGTGCGCTCTCGTGACAACCGATTGCATCGCGGTGGGTCCCGGCCTGCGCCGGGACGACGGCAACGCTCAACCGCCAGCGCGCGTCGCTTCTTTCGATCGCGCGGCCGCATCGAGCGACCGCTCAACCGCGTCGGACAGTTCCGTGCGGGTGAAGGGCTTGGCGAGGATGCCGGTACCACGCAGCTCCTTCTCGTTCGTCTCGATGTTGCGCGGGTAACCCGAGGTGAAAAGCACGGTCAGTTCGGGTTTCATCTGGCGGGCCCGCTGGGCGAGTTCCCAGCCGGCCATCCCGGGCATGACGACGTCGGAGAAGAGCAGGTCGATCTCGACGTCGGGACGGCCCAGCAGACGCAGCGCGGCGTGCCCGTCATGGGCTTCCAGCACGCGGTACCCCAAATCGCGAAGCACCTCCACGACGTAGGCCCGCACGTCATCGTTGTCCTCGGCCACCAGGATCGTGGCATCGCGATCGTTGCGGCCGGAAGACCGGCGAACGCCCTCCTCTTCCGCTGCGACGACCTGCGCGGAACGAGGGAAAAACATCGTGAACGAGGTACCCACGCCCACCGTCGATTCCAGTAGCACGTGGCCGTTCGACTGTTTGACAAACCCGTAGACCATCGGCAGGCCGAGGCCCGTGCCGCGACCGACCTCCTTGGTGGTGAAGAACGGTTCGAACACACGCGACATCGTTTCGGCGGACATGCCCTCCCCCGTGTCGCGCACGCGCACCAGCACGTAATCGCCCGGTTCGAGGCCGGGAAGGCGATCCGCGTCCGCACCGGACAAATGCGTGTTGCTCGTCTCGATCACCAACTCGCCGCCCGACGGCATGGCATCGCGCGCGTTGACGGCGAGGTTGAGGATCGACGCCTCGAGCTGGGCCGGATCGACCTCGACGCTCCACAGGGCGGGTGACGGCATCATCCGCAGCTGCACCAGCTCGCCCAGGGTGCGCTTGAGCATGTCCTGCATGTCGAGCAATTGGCGGTTGCAGTCGATCGCCTGCGTCTTGAGTGGCTGGCGGCGCGCGAACGCGAGCAGCCGATGCGTCAGTGACGCCGCGCTGGCGACGCCTTTCAACGCGTTGTCGAGCGCGCGCACCGCGCGATCGGTCGAACCCGGCGTGCCGACGAGCATCTTCGCCAGCTCCGCGCTGCCCGCGATGATGGTCAGGATGTTGTTGAAATCGTGCGCGATGCCACCGGTCAATTGACCGATCGCCTCGATTTTCTGCGACTGCCGCAACGCATGCTCGGCCTGACGGCGCGCGGTGGTTTCCACCGCCTCGACCACGATCGCATCCGGCGTGCCCGCCCCGTCTCGCAGGGGCCGCAGCGATACGTCGAAGAAGCGCATGCCGGTGGGCAGGTCCAGTTCCATCTCATGCTTGGAGGCGTGGCCCTGGCTCGCGTCAGCGATCGCCTGCCGGATGGTCGCCCGCGCCCATTCCACCCGGGCGAACCAAGGCGAATCGGCGAGCCGCTGGCCGACAACATCGTCCTTGCCCAGGAGAATCGCGTTCAGCGACGCGGCGTTGGCATCGAGGATGCGCCCGGCGGGATCCAACAGGATCTGCAACTGAAAGCTCGACTCGAAGATCGCCGCGAGCCGGCTCTGGCTGCCTTCCAGTTCGTCGGTCCGGGCGCGCACTTCGCGCTCCAGGCTACCGTTGGTTTCGCGCAGCGACAGCTCGGCGTGTTTCAGCTCGGTGATGTCACGGGCGAGCATGTAATAACCCACCACCTCACCCGACGCGTCGGCCTCGGGCACGCCGTCGATCTGGGCGTAGCGGACGGTGCCGTCCTGGTGGGTGGTCAGGGCCACTTCGAGCACGACACGCTGGCCGCGGATCACCCGCGCCAGGTCGGCGCGGATCGCTTCGAACGTCGCGGCGCCGAAGACCTCGGACACCGGCATGCCCACCAAAGCGTCGGGGCCGATGCCGAACCAGTGGGCGTGCGCGTCGTTGGCGAAACGATAGCGATGGTCGAGCCCGAAGTGCGCGATGAGCGCGGGCAACG
>CAJYHU010000194.1 GCA_913774655.1 uncultured Luteibacter sp.
GTCTGGCCCTGGGCATCGATCACCTCGACACCCTCCGCACCGGGTTGGAGCGTGCGGATGATCCGGCGCCCGTGGACAGGGTGCGGCCCGAGAAGGGCAAACGGATCGCCGTGCCGACCTTCGACGAGCGCGTCGATGGCGGCGGGGTCGTTCAGTCCATAAAGCACCGGATCGATCACGTGGCCTCCTTCAGCGTCACGGGCGCTTCGCCCTTCGCGGCGTGGAGCAGTCCACGCAGCGGCACGTCGAGCCAACCAGGCCGGTTAGCCGCCTCATAGGCGATCTCGTAGGCGGCTTTTTCGATCACAAACAGTTCAAGCAGCGGCATGAAGGCCTCGTCGGACACCCAGCGCACGGGTGCGTCGTGGAGTACCTTGCGATAGGCCTCGACGAACACCCGGGAGGCGCGCTCACGGAAGCGCGTGAGGTACTCACCAAATCCGGGGTCTTCCACCGGCGCCAGGCCGTCCTCGCCACGACGGGCCATGGCGGCGGCGTAATCGATCGAGCGCAGGAAACCGGCGACGTCGCGCAACGGCGTGTGCTTGCCGCGCCGTTCCTCAAGCGACCGGGCAGGTTCGCCTTCGAAGTCGATGATGTACGCGTCGTCCTGCACGACCAGGATCTGGCCCAGGTGGAAGTCGCCGTGCGTGCGGGTCGCAAGCGTGCCCTCGCCCGCCCTGGCCAGCTTGCCGACGTGGCCTTCGAGCGATCCGGCCAGGCCGCGCAACGCCTCGACGTCGGCGGCCAGCGCCTCGTCCATGCCCTGCGTGCTGTCCACCGCCAGCAAGGCGCGGCCAACCTGCGCGCGCACGCCATCGCGCCAGGCCTGCGTCGCCTGGCCGGACACCGTCTCGGGCGAGAACGCCGCGATGTCCGTCGGCCTGGCGAGCACCGCGTGCAGTTCGCCCAGGCGCGTGCCCACGGCGCGCGCGAACGCGTCGTAACCGGCTTCGATCTCGTTCCGTCGAACGGCATCGGCGGCGTGGCTGTATTCGTCGTAGCTGCGGCGCAGGAAGTCGAGCGTCCAGCGCCACGCGTCGCCCTGGTTGCGCAGGAACCCCTGTAGCACCGCCAGCGTGGTGCGCTCGCCGTTCTCGCCCACGCGTACCACTTCGCCCATCAGGGGCGCCGTGTTGGCGTAGCCGTTGTCGGTGAGGAAACGACCCATCTCCACTTCCGGGTTGATGCCCGGAGCGAGGCGCCGGAACAACTTGATGACGCCCGCGTCGTGCACGATCAGCGAACTGTTGGATTGTTCCGACGACAGCCAGCGGTTCTCGACCGACGGATCGAAGACCACGCCGTCGAAGGCCGCGGTGGTCTCGAAGCGGATGACGGTGTTGCCGTTCTTCAACGCCACGTGGTCGCGCAGGCCGGTGATGAACCCGTTGACGAAGGCATCAAGGGCGAAGCCATCGGTGAGAATGCCGATGCGGCGACCGCGGCGGACGCGGGCCAGCGTGACCTGCTGCTGACGGGCGTTGGGCGATTCATCTTCCCACACGATGCCCACGGGCAGGCTGTAGCGCTCCTTGCCGCCGTCGGCGAGCGTCGCCTCGATCTCGGTGAAGATCAGGTCGTCGCCGCGGTCGGGCCAGGGCACCGCGTTGACGACCTTCACGCCGTCGATGCCACGGTCCTTCGACGCGAACCAGCGACGTACGGAAAGGTACGTGGGCAACACCTGCTTCTCGATGACGCCGCGATGGTGCTCCATGACCGGGCCTTCCACGAGGTCGCCGCGCAGCACCAGGGTCTCGTAATCAGGCATCGGTTCGGCGGGCATTTCATGCCAGTCGGGCATCTGCGCGTTGGGCAGCAGCTGGAACGCGTAGAACCCATACGGCGGCACGGTCATCAGGTAAGGCAACTGCCCCACCGGCGGGAAGGAGGTGCCACCGACGATTTCCACCGGCACCTGGCCGTCGAACGCGGCCAGATCCAGTTCCACTGCCTGGAGGGTACGCGACATGTTCGCCACGCACAGCACGTGCTCGTCGCCGAACTCGCGCAGGTAGGCGAGCACCTTGCGATTGCCCGGGTAGAGAAACTTCAGCCCGCCGCGGCCGAACGCCTTGTAGCGCTTGCGCACGGCGAGCATGCGTCGCGTCCAGTTGAGCAGCGAGTGCGGATCGCGCTGCTGGGCTTCGACATTGATCGCCTGGAAGCCGTAGAGCGGGTCCATGATCGGCGGCAGTACGAGGCTGGCGGGATCGGCACGCGAAAAACCACCGTTGCGGTCCACCGACCACTGCATCGGGGTGCGCACGCCGTCGCGATCGCCCAGATGGATGTTGTCGCCCATGCCGATTTCGTCGCCGTAATAGAGCACCGGCGTGCCGGGCATGGTAAGCAGCAACGCGTTCATCAACTCGATGCGCCGCCGGTCGCGCTCGAGCAGCGGGGCGAGGCGACGGCGGATGCCGAGGTTGATACGGGCCCGACGGTCCGCGGCGTAGGTCTGCCACAGGTAATCGCGCTCGTTGTCGGTGACCATCTCCAGCGTCAGTTCGTCGTGGTTGCGCAGGAAGATCGCCCACTGGCAGTTTTCCGGGATCGCCGGGGTCTGCCGCATGATGTCGGTGATCGGGAAACGGTCCTCGCGCGCGATGGCCATGTACATGCGCGGCATCAACGGAAAGTGGAACGCCATGTGGCATTCGTCGCCATTGCCGAAGTAGTCCTGCGTGTCTTCCGGCCACTGGTTGGCCTCGGCCAGCAGCATGCGGTCGGGGTAGTGCTGGTCGATCTCCGCGCGCATCAGCTTGAGGATCTGGTGCGTCTCGGGCAGGTTTTCGTTGTTGGTGCCTTCGCGCTCGATGAGATACGGCACGGCGTCCAGGCGCAGGCCGTCCACGCCCATGTCGAGCCAGAAGCGCATCACGTCCATGACCGCCTTGAGCACCGCCGGGTTATCGAAGTTAAGGTCGGGCTGGTGGGAGAAGAAGCGATGCCAGAAGTACTGGCCGGCGACCGGATCCCACGTCCAGTTCGACTTCTCGGTATCGAGGAAGATGATGCGCGTGCCGTCGTAGGCCTGGTCGGTATCCGACCACACGTAGAAATTGCGCGCGGCCGAGCCCTTCTTCGCGTGGCGCGCCCGCTGGAACCACGGGTGTTGGTCCGACGTGTGGTTGATAACCAGTTCGGTGATCACTCGCAGCCCGCGGCGGTGCGCTTCGGCGATGAACCGCTTGGCGTCGGCAAGCTTGCCGTAATCCTCGTGCACCGCCTTGTATTCGGCGATGTCATAGCCGTCATCGCGACGCGGGCTGGGATAGAAAGGCAGCAACCATAGCGTGTTCACGCCGAGGTCGGCGATGTAATCGAGTTTTTCGATCAGGCCCTGGAAATCACCCACGCCATCGTCGTTCGCGTCGAAGTACGACTTCAGGTGCACCTGATAGATGATCGCGTCCTTGTACCACAGCGGATCGCTGGAAAAATCCGGCGCCGTCTCGCGCTTCTTTGCCTTGCCGCGTGTTGCCATGGGTCAGACTCCGGATAACCGTACGTGCCAGATCGCGTAAGGCCGGTCGAGACCGAGCCAGACGTTCTGGGTCGCGCCGCGCCAGGCGACGGATCGGGGGGTGAGAAGATCGCGGACATCGAGCGAGGCATCCCATGCCAGGCCCCATTCGTCCAGCGGAAGGGTAAGGTCGGCCGACTGGGCGTTGTGGGGATCCATGCTGATCGCCACGAGCACGAGGTCGTCGCCGGCACGCTTTTCGAAGAACAGCACCTGGTCGTTGCTAGCGGGCAGGAAACGCACGCCGAGGTGTGTCTGCAAGGCTGGATGCGCGCGACGGATGTGGTTGAGCTGGGTGATCTCGGCCACGATGTTGCCCGGGGCGTCGAAGTCGCGCACGCGGATTTCGTACTTCTCCGAATCCAGGTACTCCTCCTTGCCGGGCATCGGTGCCGATTCGCATATCTCGAAGCCGGAATACATGCCCCACAGCCCCGACAACGTCGTCGCCAGCGCCGTGCGGATAAGGAATCCCGTGCGGCCCGAGGTCTGCAGGAAATACGGATTGATGTCGGGCGTGTTGACGAAGAAGTTCGGGCGGAAGAAATCCTTCGGCGCGGTCGTCGTCAGTTCGGTGAGGTAATCGACGAATTCTTGCTTGGAGTTGCGCCAGGTGAAATAGGTATACGA
>CAJYHU010000195.1 GCA_913774655.1 uncultured Luteibacter sp.
CAGAAAGCCCTGGATTTCGACCCGAAGTACGTTCCCGCGCATACGGTCATCGCCGTGCTCTACGAGCGCATCAATGATCCTGCCAATGCGGAACTGCACTACCGCAAGGCGGCCGAATACGATCCCAAGAGCGGCTCGGTCAACAACAATCTCGCGGTGTTCCTGTGCAAGCAGCATCGCGGCGCCGAAGCCCGGCCGTATTTCGACAGGGCCCTGGCCGATCCGTTCTACGAGACCCCCGACCTGGCCCTCGCCAACGCGGGCACCTGCCAGCTCGAGTCCAACGACTACGATGCGGCGGAGGGGTATTTCCGCAAGGCGCTCGATCGCAATCCGAAGAACGCCGACGCCCTGTATCAGATGGCTCGCGTGTTGTACCTTAAGAACGATGCATTCCGGGCCCGGGCCTTCCTGCAGCGCTTTGAAGCGCTCGGGGCTCCGAGTCCGGACGCGTTGAAGCTCGGTCATGACATCGAGCTCCGGCTGGGCAACGGGGAGGGGGCCCAGGACTACGCCACACGGTTGCGCCAGCAGTTCCCGGATTCGGAACAGGCGCGCTCCATCCAAGCCACCGCACGTCAATGACTTCAGTTCCCTCGAACAACCACGGGCGTGACGGTCGCGAGCAGGATCTGTTCGCGGGCGACGAATCGCCCATTTCCAAGGAGGACGCCATGGAACCGCAGCACGTCGAACACGCGGAAACCGGCGGTCGCGTCATTATCGATCACGTCCACGAGGCCGGTTTCGGCGCGCGTCTTCGCGCGGCCCGCGAGGCCCGCGGCTATGCCATCGAGGCGTGTGGCCAGGCCCTGCGCCTGCCCAGTCGCCTGCTGCGCCAGCTCGAGGCCGGCGACTACTCGGGCATCGATTACCAGGTCTACCTGGCTGGCTACATCAGCAAGTACGGCCGCCACGTCGGCGTGGACGACGCCGCCATCGAGGCGGAAGTCGCCCGCCTGACCCCGCGCCAGCCCGAGCTGGTGGTCACCGGCGGCGTGTCCCATTCCCGCTACCTGCTCGAGCGCTACGTGACCGCGGCCACCTACGTGGTGCTGACGGCGGTGATCGTCGTGCCCATGGTCTGGTTGGGCGTGCGCGGCACCCTCGACCGCGACATGCCGCGCCTCGCGCCGCTCGATGCCACGCCGGTCGCCCAACAGGATGCCCCGGCACCGTCGGCCTCCAGCGCGGCTGCCGGCACGTCCCTCGCTGCCTCGCCCGCGCCGCGGGCGTCCGAGTCGCACGTGGACGATCAGCAGCCGGTGCTGGCCTCGATGGCCATGTTCCCGCCGTTGGACCATTCGGCCACCCGCACCCCGCTCGCCACGGCCGCGGCGGCCCCCGACGCCACGGTGCCGGCCCCGCCGGCAGCGAGCCAGGGGCAGGGCGCCCACAGCCTTACGCTCAACCTGCCTTCCGCCAGTTGGGTCGAGGTCACCTCCCCCGACGGCGCGCGTCTGGAATATGGCCTGCTTCCGGCCGGCACCCAGAAGTCGTATCGCAGCGACGGTCCGCTGGAGGTGCGCATCGGCAACGCCGGTGGCGCCCAGGTCTCGATCGACGGCCAGCCGGTGCAGCTCGACAGCTTCCGTCGCGCCAACGTGGCCCGCTTCCACGTCGACGTGCGCGACGGCAAGGCCTCGCCGGTCGCCAACTGACCGGCGCCGCCTGCGTGCGGTCCGCGCACGGCGCCGTCCGTGCGCACTTTTCGGGTATCCTTGCCTATTGATCCGCGCCGCCGTCCCCGATGGCCGGCGCGGGCTCCTTCCCTTGTGTTGCTGCGCGGAGCGCAGCGGGTGACTGCATGGCATTCGACGTATACGACGACTACGAACAGGGCGAGCGCGTCCAGCAATGGTTGCGCAAGAACGGCGTCAGCATCGCCGTGGGCATCGCGCTCGGCCTCGTGCTCATCTTCGGCTGGCAGCAGTGGAAATCCCACCGCGCCGGCCACGAGCAGGCCGCCGCGTCCGAATACTCCGCCCTGCAGGCCGCCGTCGCGCAGAAACGCACCAACGAGATCGACCTGCGCACCGAAAACCTCATGAAAGACTACGCCGACACGGCGTGGTCCGTGTTCGCCGTGGGCGAGCGCGCCCAGCGCAGCGTGATGGCGGGGCAGCTCGACAAGGCCGCGGGCGATCTCGCCTGGGCCCGTGCCCATGCGGGTGACGACACGCTCACCGCCCTGTTCGCCCTTCGCGAGGCGCAGCTCAAGTACGCCCAGGGCAAGCCGCAGGACGCCATCTCCGCACTCGACGCGATGAAGGGCCAGGCATTCGCCTCGCTCGTGGCGGAACTCCGCGGCGACGCGCTGGTCAAGCTGGGGCGCGCCGACGATGCGCGCAAGGCTTACCAGGCTGCCATCGCCGCGATGGACGAAAACGCGCCGCAGCGCGGCGTGGTTCAAACCAAACTTGATGATCTGGCCGTGGCCGGGAAGCAGGGTGCATGAAACGTCTTTGGGCAATCGCGTTGACTTCGTCGCTGGTCGTACTGGCCGGCTGTCATTCGTTCAAGAAGGAAAACGTCGAACCGCCGACCCCGCTCGACAAGAAGTTCGAGCCGAGCATCAAGGTGGAGCGTCTGTGGAAGACCAGCATCGGTGATGGCCCGGCCGAATCCGGCGTGCGCATGCGCCCGACCGTGGTCAACGGCGTGCTCTACGCCGCGAGCACCGACGGCAAGATCGGCGCCTTCGACGCCGGCACCGGCAAGACGATCTGGGAAAAGAGCACCCGCCAGCATGGCTGGTTCGGCTGGGGCGACGCCAAGCGCGAAGACGCCCGCTTCTCCGGTGGTCCCGGCGCGGCCGACGACCTCGTCGCCGTGGGCACGCTCGACGGCCACGTCTATGCGATGAACGCGAAGG
>CAJYHU010000196.1 GCA_913774655.1 uncultured Luteibacter sp.
CGACCACCCGGTCTTCCGTCACCGTCTCGACCTGCACCTGGGGATACGTCGCCACGAAGCGTGCCGCGATATGCCCGAGCGCGAGCTGGGAAAACAATTGCGGCGCCGAGACACGCAGCCGCCCGCGCGGCGTGGACACGCCGTCGCGCGCTGCCGCGACCGCCTCGGCGACCTCGCGCATCGGCCCCTCCACGCGCTGCAACAGCAGGCGCCCGGCCTCGGTCAGCGCCAACCGATGCGATCCGCGCTCGATCAGGCGCACGCCCATGGCATCTTCCAGTTCCGCCACGCGACGCGAGAGCGTGGCCTTGGAACGACCGCTGGCGCGGCTGGCCTTGCCGAACCCGCCCTGCGTGGCCACCAGTTGGAAATCGTCGAGGGCGTTGAGGTCCATGGTGTCTCGCGAGGGATACGAACGTCGTGGATTCTATGTCGCGGGCCACGGGAGCGTCATCGCGACGGCGGCGCGACACCCTGACGCGCTACTCTCCCTGATCGATGACGCCGACGAACCGCGCATGATCTTCCCGCCCCTCGCCGACTGGGATCGGCGCGCCGCCCGCCGCGGCGCGCTCGATGGCGTGTTCCTGCTCGGCACCGTCGAGCCTTACGCCTACCACCTGCCCTCCTGCCCGCTCACGACCGGCCGCAGAGCCGGGCTCACGGCCTTCGCCTCCGAGGCACAGGCGCGGGCCGCCGGCCTGCGCCCCTGCCAGCGCTGCAAGCCGCACCGACGGCATGCGGTGCAGGGCGACGGGCTCGACGTCTTCCAGGCCTTGAGCGAGCGGCTCGACAGGGCACCGGCAACGGTGGCCGACGCCACGCATCTGGCCACGTGGGCGGGCCTGTGCGAACCGGCGCTCGCGGTGATCCTCGCCGACCACGCCCATGCCACGGCGGATGCCTGGCTGACGCACAAGCGCGTGGCATTCGCGGCCGATCGCTTGCTGGGGCAGGCGGCGACGGTGGCGGATGCCTGCGAAGCGGCCGGCTTCCCGAGCGCCCGGGCGTTCGACCGCGCCTTCGTGGTGGCGATGGGCATGACGCCCGACGCCTATCGACGCCTGGGCGAAGCGCCCCGTTTCACGCTGCGCCTGCCCGCCGACTACCGGAAGGCGGCCGTACTCGCCTACCAGGGGCGCGACGCCGAGGGCCTCGCCGAGCGAACGGATGCGGCCACCGTGTGGAAAGCCCTGGGGACGCCGGACGGTCCGGCCGTCGTCGCTATCCGGTTCGAACGGCGCGCCGCGCATGTCGAGGTAACCTCGGACCACGCGCTCGGCACGGCGAGCTTCGCGCTGCTGCATCGCGACGTGCGGCGCATCCTCGGGCTCGGCCACGACATCCGCCCCTTCGAAGCAGCACACCCGACGCTGGTGGCGCCGCGCCGGGGCCTGCGCATCCCGCTGATTCCGCGCGCATTCGATGCCCTGTGCTGGGCGATCATCGGGCAGCAGATCAACCTGAGCTTCGCGGGCAGCCTGCGCCGTGAACTGATCCGCCTCGCCGGCGAGCGGGTCGGCGACATGATCGTGCACCCCACCCCCGACGCCGTGGCGCGCATCGACCCGGACGATCTCCAGCGACGTCGGTTTTCCCGTGCCAAGACGCGCTACCTCATCGACACCGCCAGGGCCATCATCGCGGGCGATCTCGATATCGAGGGCCTGGCGGACGGCTCGGCCGTGGAGGCGGAACGACGCCTGACCGCGCTCAACGGTATCGGCACATGGACCGCGCGCTACGTGATGATGCGCATCGGCTTCGCCGACGCCGCGCCCGTCGGCGACTCCGGCCTCGCCACGGCGCTTGAACGCCTGCACGGACTCGACATGCGTCCCGACGCCGTTGCCACGGCGCGTCTCATGGCGGCGTACGCCCCGTGGCGCAGCCTCGCGAGCATGCACCTGTGGGCGTCCTTGTGAGCGCGCCCCGCACATCCTCCCATCCCACGACACCCCGCAAGGCACACGACCATGCCGATGTCACTTCTGGACCGCTTCCGCCCATCGTCTCCCGCCCTTCTCGTCGTCGTGGTCGACGGCGAGCCCCTCTGCACCATCACCGCCGATGAGCTGCCGGTAGAGAAGACGCCTTCGATGCGTGTGTCGCAGCGGTCCGTCGTGGCGTTCGTCGACAGCGACGGCACGGCCCACCGTCACGCGTTGCCGCCGGTCGAGGGATGGGCGCATTTCTCGATCCGCGTGCATGCCAGCAGGGCCTGCCAGGCCGACGTCGTGATCGGCGACTCGGCGACGTTCGACCCCGATGCCGTCCTCCAGGACAGGGCCACGGGCGTACGCTTCCAGCCGTTCTTCCTGCCGGGCGCGCCGACCACGAACGCGGCGTTTGCCGGGCAAGGGCTCTTCGCGCGCGGGCTGCATTTCAGCGGCAACGTCACGCCAGGCGTCATCCGGCTCTCGTGCGAATGCGACGCCTGCCACCGGAGCTTCCTGATTCGTTCGTACCACGCCGGTTTCAGCAACGCAGGCTACTTCTACTCGGCGTCGGGCCGCTTCACCCTCGTCGTGGGCACGCACGTACCGGGCAGTCCCGCGCCCTTGTCCGCGCCGGATCAAGCGGCCCTCGCCACGCTGGAGCGATCGCTGCCCGCGGCACCCGACGGCACACGTTATGCCTACATGAACCCGTTCCGCTGCCCGCATTGCGCCGCGCCGTACATCGACTTCGCCGCCCATCCGGGACTGCGCGAGAAGGAGTATTACGGCAATTACTTCGACGACGTGGAACTTCAGCGCGTCGAACCACCCGAGCCCCCCGCGACGAGGCAGGACAATGACTGACCTCTATC
>CAJYHU010000197.1 GCA_913774655.1 uncultured Luteibacter sp.
CTCACCCCCGAATCGGACAAAGCCTGGCATGAATGGCTGAAGACGGCGAAATACAAGCCGGTTGCCAACAGCGAAGTGAAAACCTACAACGCCGGACCGGGCGGCACGCCGGGCGACGCGAGCAACCACGACACCATCGGCATGCTCGCCATCGACGCGCACGGCAACCTCTCCGGCGCATGCACCACCAGCGGCATGGCGTGGAAGATGCACGGTCGGGTCGGCGACAGCCCGATCATCGGCGCGGGCCTGTACGTGGACAACGACATTGGCGGCGCGACCTCCACCGGCGTGGGCGAAGAAGTGATCCGCAACGTCGGCAGTTTTCTCGTCGTGGAACTGATGCGCCAGGGCCGTTCGCCCGAAGACGCCTGCCGCGAGGCGGTGGAGCGCATCCTCCGGCGCAAGCCCGAGGCGAAGGGGGTGCAGGTGGGCTTCCTCGCCATGGACAAGAAGGGCAACGTCGGTGCTTGGTCGATCCAGAAAGGCTTCTCCTATGCCATCTGCGATGCCGACAGGCAAGACACCCTGCTCCCGGGCAAGAGCACCTACTGATATGGCCACGCTCGAAGTCGCGGCCAATTCGGTCGCCTCCGCGTTCGCCGCCCAGGAAGGCGGCGCGCATCGGGTGGAACTGTGCGCCAGCCTCGACGAGGGCGGCGTCACGCCGTCGCATGGCACCCTCCGGCTCGCCCGCGAGGGACTGCGCATTCCGCTTTACGTGTTGATCCGTCCGCGGGCCGGCGACTTTCTCTACGAAAATGCCGAAGACGAAGCGATGATCGACGACATCACGCACTGCCGCGACCTCGGTTGCGACGGCGTGGTGGTGGGCGCGCTTACCGCCGAGGGCGAGGTCGACACCGACACGTGCGAGCGGTTCATCGAGGCGGCAGGGTCCATGGGCGTGACCTTCCATCGTGCCTTCGATCTGGTACCCGACCGTCCGGCGGCCCTGGAAACCCTGGTCGATCTGGGTTTCGAGCGGGTCTTGAGTTCCGGTGGCATGCCCAGCGCGGTCAGCGGCGCGGCGTCGCTGGCGCGTCTGGTCGCCCAGGCGAAGCACCGCATCGTGGTTATGCCGGGCGCGGGCATCACGCCCGACAACGTGGCCTCGCTTCGCGAAGCGACCCGGGCCGCCGAATTCCATGCCTCGGCCAAGCGCCGCCTGCCGTCGGCGATGCGCCGCGTACCGGGCGATACCCTGGGCATGGGCGATGGCGAGACGCGCACCGATCCGGCGATCGTGCGGGCCCTGGTAGCCGCCATCGCCTGACCGGCATCGGCGGCTTCAACCCAGCGGCAGCAAACCGGCGGGCGTCACGGCGACGATCCGCCGGCCCGCTTCCTCGCGCACGTCGTGCAGGCCTGTAAGCGTTCCGAACGCTGGCAGCATGCCCACGCGCGCGTCGAACACGAAGGCGGGCAGGCGATGCTTGCGCCATCCGTCCCGCACCGCGATGCCGGGATGCACATGGCCCGCCAGTACGTAGCCGCGATCATCGTCGTCCGGGTGATGGGCGAACACGAAGGGCGGTTGCACGACCCGATCCGGGCGCACAACGAAGCCGAGACGGCTGGCATCCATGTGCCGGTCGTGGTTGCCGGCGACGAGCACCATGCGCACGTCGCGATGCGCCGCTCGCCACCGCTGCACGCGATCCACCCATTCGCTGCGCGAGCCCGGGGCGCCGTGCACGAGGTCGCCGAGCACCACGAGTTCCGCAGGGGTGTGTTCGGCGATGAGCCGGTCCAGGCGGGCGAGGTCGTCCTCGGTGTCGCCGCTGGGCACGGCGATGCCCGCGCGACGAAACACCGCGCCCTTGCCGAAGTGCACGTCGGCGACGAGCAGCATCCGCCGCGCCGGCCAGTGGATCGCGCGTTCGGGATGCAGTTCGAGCATCTCGCCGGCCACCTCGATGCGGTGCGTGCTCATGCCTTGGCCTCAAGCGATTCGCGCATGCGCTCCACCCGTGCCTTCCAGTCGTCGGCGGCGATGCCGCCGCGCAGGCGTTCTACCCACAGCGGAAAGGCGAGTGGCGTCAGGCGGGGCGTCTCACGACAGAGCAAGCGGCCCCGGGCCATGCGCACGAGGCACGCGCGAAGACGCGTGTAATCCAGTTGCTGCTCCAGCACTTCGCGCTCCGCCTGCCAAAGAAGGGGGTGGGTGGGATCGTGACGCTTGAGCACGTCGAAGAGCAGGCCGCTCGAGGCCTGCAGCTGGCGCAGCGTCTTGTTGTGCGCGGGGTAGCCGTTGAACACCAGCCCGGCGACGCGGGCCACCTCGCGGAACTGGCGTCGCGCGAGCTCGGTCAGGTTTACGCTGTCGCGGATATCGCGGCGCAGGTGCCAGGGATGCAGTAGCACCCGCAACGCGTCGCCGTCCAGGGGGGGCATGCGCGCGGCGGTGAGCGTGAAACCGTAGTCGTTGACGGCGTAACCGTAGTCTCCCGGATGCGCTCGCGACAGCCGGTAGGCGAGCAGGGCGGCCATGCCCTCGTGCGCCAGGCGCCCGGCGAAGGGGTAGACGAACAGGTAGTCGCCCTCGCGCGTACGGGTGCGTTCGCACAGGTATTCGTGCACGCCGGGTACGGCCGACTGGGTGGCCTGGATGGCGAGCAGGGGCCTCAATGCCCGCATTTCGGCTTCGGGCGCCGAGCGATCGGCGAGTACGTCGCGCAACTGGTCCGACAGTTCGCCCGAGAGGGGCAGGCGTCCGCCCATCCAGCGCGGCACGCCGCCGCGCCGGCGGGTGGCCGCGCGCACGTAGGCGGTCATGTCGCGCACGCGCACCAATTCCAGGTGACGACCCGCGAAGAGGAAGCGGTCGCCCGGCCGGAGCCGGGCGATGAAGGTTTCTTCGACACTGCCCAGGCGCGCGCCTTTCATGTAGCGCACCTGCAAGCTGCCGTCGGAGGTGATGGTGCCGATGGAAAGCCGATGCATGCGAGCGATGCGACCGCTGTCCACGACGTAGCGGTCGCCTTCCCTGACAAGCTTGCGGTATTCGGGGTAGCTCGCGAGCGCCGTGCCGCCGGTCTGCAGGTAGGCGAGCACCGCATCGAACCGTTCACGGGATAACTGCGCGTAGGCGTGCGACGAGGTGATTTCGGCGAAGGCGTCGTCGGCGTCGAAGCCGCCGCCGAGCGCCATCGTGACGAGGTGTTGCGCCAGCACATCAAGCGAGCCGCGCGGCGGATGCCGGGGTTCCAGGTGATCCGCGGCCAGCGCGCGCCTCGCCGCCGCCACCTCGGCCAGTTCGAGCAGGTGGGTGGGCACGCAGAGGATTCGCGACGCCGCGCCGGGGCGATGTCCGCTGCGGCCCGCGCGTTGCAGCAGGCGCGCGATGCTTTTCGGGCTGCCGACCTGGATCACGCGTTCGACCGAGGAGAAATCGACGCCGAGGTCGAGGCTGGAGGTGGCGACCACGCAGCGCAGCGATCCCACCCGAAGGCGTTCCTCGGTCTGCGCACGCAGCTTGGGATCGATCGACCCATGATGCAGGGCCAGCGTGTCGGGGGCGTCGGGCCAGACCGACGACAGGGCTTCGTGCCAGAGTTCGGCCTGCGACCGGGTGTTGGCGAAAACCAGGCTCGTCGTCGCGGACCGCACCGCGTCGAGCACGCGCGGCAACTGCGACAGACCCAGGTGCCCCGCCCACGGAAAGCGCTCGTCACCCTCGGGCAGCGCCGTTTCCACGAGCACCTTGCGTCGGCCCCCGCCGGCGATGAGCCGGCCGTCGCCGCACAGCGCGTGCAGCGCCTCGTCGAGGTTGCCCAGCGTCGCCGACAGTCCCCAGGTGCGTAGCGCCGGTAACTGGCGGCGCAATCGCGTGAGTCCCAGTTGCAGCAGCGTGCCGCGCTTGTTGCCGATGAGTTCGTGCCATTCGTCGACGACCACGCCGCGTAACCGTGCGAAGCGCTCACGTGCGTCCGGGTAGGTGAGCAGCAGGGCGAGGCTTTCCGGCGTGGTCACCAGTAATTCGCAGGCACCGCGGCGCAGGCGCGCGCGTTCGGCGCTGCCGCTGTCGCCGGTGCGGCGAAGCACGCGCCACGGCAGGCCCATCGCCTCGACTGCGGCGGTCAGGTGCTGGGTCGTATCCGACGCGAGCGAACGCAGCGGCGTGATCCACAGGAGCTGAAGTCCGGTCGCCGGACGCAGCACGCCGTCGATCAGCGGACCGCCGGCGGCTGCCAGTGTCTTGCCGGTGCCGGTGGGGGCGTGCACGAGGCCGCTCTCACCGTCGCCCCACGCGCGCCACGCGGCGCGCTGGAACGGCGCGGGACGGCGTTCCTGCGCGGCAAACCAGTCGAGCAGGCGGCGCTCAGCCCGACGCCAGGCGGCGGAGCGCGTCGAGTGTGTCGGCATCGTGGATCGCCTTGTCGGTGCGCCAGCGCAGGATGCGCGGGAAGCGCACGGCCACGCCGGATTTGTGCCGGCCCGATACCTGGATGGCCTCGAACGCGAGTTCGAAGACGTGCACCGCCTCCACCGAACGCACGGGGCCGAAACGCTCGCGTGTGTGCGCGCGTATCCAGCGGTCGAGACGGTCGATCTCCTTGTCGTCCAGTCCGGAATAGGCCTTGGCGACCGGCACGAGCGTGTCGCCGTCCCATACGCCGAAGGTGTAATCGGTAAACAGGCCCGACCGCCGGCCGTGGCCCGGTTGGGCGTAGATCAGCACGGCATCGAGAGTGTAGGGATCGACCTTCCACTTCCACCAGTCGCCGCGCTTTCGCCCGACCCGGTAGGGCGAGTCAAGCCGCTTCAGCATGAGGCCTTCGGTGCGCCGCGTACGGGATTCGCCGCGCACGGCGGTCAGCCCCGGCCAGTCCACCGCGTCGATCGAGGGGGAGAGCATGAGCGTCGGCGCATGGCCGTCGACGAGCGCGGCCAGTCGCTGGCGACGCTCCGCGAGCGGGCGTTCGCGCAGGTCCTCGCCGCCCTGTTCGAGCAGGTCGTAGGCCATCAGGCGCACCGGGGCATCGGCCAGCAGCTTCGGACCGGGCTTGAGCTTGCCGATGCGCTTCTGCAGCGCCGCGAACAGCTGGGGATGGTCTTCGTTCGCGGTCCAGGCCAGTACCTCGCCGTCGAGCACACAGCCTGGCGGCAACGCGGCAGCAGCCTGTTCGATCTCGGGAAACCGGCCGTCGAGCCGTTCTTCGCCGCGTGACCACACCAGCACGCCGTCACCGCGACGCATGACCTGCGCACGGATGCCGTCCCACTTCCACTCGGCGAGCCAGTCGCCGACCTCGCCGAGCGTGTCCGGCAAGGCTTCCAACGGGGAGGCCAGGAAGAACGGGTAAGGCCGCTCACCGGCGTGCTCGTCGGCGCGTTCGGGCGCGGCGAGCGCGGTGAACGCCGTCGCCCCCGGCCGCCAGTCTCCGCTCATGCGATGGGCGATGAGGTCCGTCGGCAGGTTCGACCATTGCGCCACCGCCTGCACGAGCAAGCGGTGGGAAACGCCCACCCGTAACGCACCGGTCAGCAGCTTGTTGGCCAGAAACACCTGGTCGCGCGGCAGCGCCCGCCACCATTCGCGCAGCAGCTCAATGCGTCCGGCGCCGTCCAGTCGCGACAGCGACGGCAGCCGGGCTTCCATCCATACGTGCAGCGGCACGTCGGCATCGCCTTCGTCGCCTTCGGGCAGCATCAACGCCACCGTTTCGGCGAGGTCGCCGACCTGTTCGTAGCAATCGTCGATCAGCCAGTCGGCGTATCCGGTTTCCGCGGCGAGGGCGAGGCGCAGTTCGGTCGAGCTGGCCGTGCGCTTGAGCTTGCCACCGCCGAGCACGTAAGCCGCCCACGCCGCATCGGCCGCGGGTGCCTCGTCGAAATAGCGGGCCATCGCGTCGCGCTTGGCCGCCGTGGAGGTCGTGCGGTCGAGCGCGTCGAAAAGGCGGGCGAAGCGGCGCATCAGTCGCCTTCCTCGCTTGTGCGCAGGTCGGGCATGGTGCCGAGCGAGCGCAACGGTCGCGCATCGACGCCGTGGTCGCGCAGGTGCCGGATCAACGCCTCGCCGTCGCCGTGGGTCACGTACACGCGGCGGGCCTGGGAGTCCGTCACGCTTTGCAGCAGCCCGGGCCAGTCGGCATGATCGGACACCACGAAGCCCCTGTCGTAACCGCGTCGGCGCCGTGCGCCGCGCACCTGCATCCAGCCCGAGGCGAACCCGGTGGAGGCTTTCGCAAAACGGCGCATCCAAGGCGAACCGGCAGCCGAGGGCGGCGCCATGATGAGTTCGCCCGCGAAGTCGCGGCCCTTGGCCGAATCGCTGACCGGCACGGTGGGCGACAGGGTGACGCCCGCCTCGCGATACGCCTCGACCAGACGCACCATGGCGCCGTGCAGGTGCACGACACGGTCGGGTTCGCGCCGCACGAGCTCGGCCAGCACGCGTTGCGCCTTGCCCAGCGCGTAACAGAACAGCACGGCGGGCACGCCGCGCGTCCGGCAGTCGTCCAGCCAGCCGACCAGTTCGTCGATGACCTGCGACATCGGCGGCCAGCGGTAGATCGGCAGGCCAAAGGTGGATTCGGTGCCGAAGATATCGCAAGGCACCGGTTCGAACGGTGCGCAGGTCGGGTCGGGGTCCCGCTTGTAGTCGCCGGAGACCACGGCCACCTTGCCGCAGCCCTCGATGCGCACCTGGGCCGCGCCCAGCACGTGGCCCGAGGGATGCAATGACACCGTGGTGTCGCCCAGCACGAAGCGCTCGCCATAGGCATGCGCGTGCAGTACCGACCCCGCGCCGAGGCGCTCCCGCATCAGGCCAAGGCCGGCGTCGGCGACATGGTAGAGCGCGCTGCCCGAACGCGCGTGGTCACCGTGTGCGTGGGTGACGACGGCGCGTGCGACCGGCTGCATGGGATCGATGAAGAAATCCCCCGCCGGGCAGTAGAGGCCTTCAGGGCGGGGGTGAAGAAGGTCGCCATCCATGGCACCGACGGTAGGGGCGGCGGTGTCAATACGGCGAAAAAGCAGGCGCGGGATGGGCCACGCCGGGTGCGGCTCAGGCCACGAACTGCAACCGGGCCAGTTCCGCGTAGAGACCGCCCTGGCGCAGCAGTTCGTCGTGCGTGCCCTGGGCGACGATGCGCCCTCCGTCCATCACCACGATGCGGTCCGCGCGTTGCACGGTGGCGAGGCGATGGGCGATGACCAGCGTCGTGCGGCCTTTTTCCAGGCGTTCCAGTGCCTGCTGGATCGCCGCTTCGGACTGGGCGTCGAGCGCGGAGGTTGCTTCGTCGAGCAGCAGCAGCGGGGCATCGCGCAAGATGGCGCGGGCGATCGCGATACGCTGTTTCTGGCCTCCCGAGAGCCGCACGCCGCGTTCGCCCAGCGCGGCCCCATAGCCATCGGGCAGGGCGGCGATGAACCCATCGGCTTCCGCGAGGCGGGCGGCTTCCCGCACCTCCTCGTCGGAGGCGTTTTCACGGCCGAAGCGGATGTTGTCGGCGGCCGAACCGCCGAATATCACGGTTTCCTGAGGCACCAGGGCGATCGCGCCGCGCAGTTCGGGCAGGGCCAGCGCGCGCAGGTCGACGCCGTCGAAGCGGATCGTGCCGCTGGCCGGATCGTGGAAACGCAGGAGCAGGCTCAATACCGTGCTCTTGCCCGCGCCGGAGGGGCCCACCAGGGCGACGGTTTCGCCTGGCGCGATGTCTAGGTCGAAGTCGGCCAGCGCCAGCACGTCGGGGCGCGTCGGATAGCGGAACGACACGTGATCGAACCGGAGCGTCCCGGTCACCGGGCGCGGCAGGGGTTCAGGTGCATCCGGCGTGGCGATGGTGGCGCGTTCGGCGAACAGTTCGCCGATGCGTTCCATCGCGCCCGCGGCGCGCAGCACGTCGCCCCACACTTCCGAGAGGCCCGCGACCGAGCCGGCCGCGAAAATCGCGTAAAGCACGAACTGGCTAAGCACGCCGGGGGCCAGCGCGCCGGCGATCACGTCGCGCGCGCCGGCCCACAGCACGAGGGTGATGGCGCCGAAGATCAGCACGATCACGCCCGCGGTGAGCAGCGAGCGCATGCCGATGCGGCGACCCGCGGTCGCCAGGGCCAACGCGATGGCGTCCGCGTAGCGACGGCTTTCGATCGGCTCGCGACCGTAGGCTTTTACCGCCTGCGCGGCGTTGAGGGTTTCGTTCGCCACCGCGGCCGCGTCAGCGATGCGGTCCTGGCTGTGCCGCGACAGTTTTTGCACCCGGCGGCCGAAGATGAGGATGGGCAGCATCACCGCGGGAATCACCAG
>CAJYHU010000198.1 GCA_913774655.1 uncultured Luteibacter sp.
GGTTGGACACCACGATGCCGTCCGCGCCGAACGCCACGGCGTCGCGGGCGTCCTCCGGATCGAGGATGCCCTTGAGCACCATCGGTCCCTTCCAGTACTCGCGCACCCATTCGAGATCGCGCCAGCCGATCGACGGATCGAAGTTGGCGCCGAGCCAGCCGACGTAGTCTTCGAGCGTGGTCTTCTTCTTGAGATACGCGCTGACGTTGCCCAGGTCGTGCGGACGCCCCATGACACCGACGTCCCAGGCCCAGCCGGGATGCAGCATGGCCTGGAGCATCCGGCGCTGCGGCCCGCGCGGACCGGACATGCCCGAATGGGCATCGCGGTAACGCGCGCCCGGCACCGGCATGTCGACCGTGAACACCAGGGTACGGATGCCCGCCGCCCATGCGCGATCGAGCGCGTTTCTCATGAAGCCACGATCCCGGAGCACGTAGAGCTGAAACCACATGGGTCGTTCGAGCGTCGGCTGCACCTCCTCGATCGGACACACCGACACCGACGACATCGTGAAGGTGACGCCGCGCGAGATGGCCGCGCGGGCCGCCTGTGTTTCGCCACGACGGGCATACATGCCGGTCAGCCCGACCGGTCCCAGCACGACGGGCAAGGCGAACGACTCGCCGAGGATCTCCGTGGAAAGATCGACCGAACCGACGCCCTTCAGCACGCGCTGGCGCAGCGACAACGCCTGCAGGTCGTCCTGGTTGCGGCGCATGGTCTGCTCGGCGTAGGCACCGCCGTCGATGTAATGGAACAGGAACGGCGGCAGCCGGCGTCGGGCCGCCTCGCGATAATCGGTGGTCGAGGAGATGATCATGGCGGCGATGGGGTGTCCATAGGAAGGTGACGCAAGGCGTTCAACGTGCGCCGATGACGCTCGGCGTTCTGCTGCAGATGCTCGATGCGGTCTTCGACGAAACGCAGATGATCCAGCGCCGCGGCGCGCGCGGCATCCGGCTTGCCGTCGAGCACGGCGTCGAGGATGCGCCGATGCTGGGCGTCGAGGCGCACGGCCACGCCCGGCAGGCGATACAGGCGGACCAGCGTGTCGGAAATGCTGGCCGCGAGCAGGCCCTCCAGGCCCGTCATGACCTGGTAGAGCACCACGTTGCGGGCGGCCCGCGCGATGCTGCGATGGAACGCGGCATCAAGCGTCGCCAAGGCAAGCGGCGAGCCGGCATCGGCCGGATGTTCCGCGAGCAAGCCCGCCGCCAGCCTGTCGTAGGCGGCGGTCATCGCGGCGCGGTCGGCAGGGTCGGCGCGCGATGCGGCGTGCGCGGCCGCGTCGCCTTCGAGCGACTGGCGGATCTCCATGACATCCCGCCAATAGCCCGACTCGCTCTGCGCGAGCGTCTCAAGCGGAAGCAACGCCTCACGTATCGGGTCGACGTCCCCGGGGGCGGTGACGTAGGTGCCCCCGCCCCGGCGGCTGGTCAGGCGGCCCCGGCTGCCCAGTTGCTTGATAGCCTCGCGCAGTTGCGAACGCGACACGCCGAGCTCGCTCGCCCACGGACGCTCGGCGGGCAGCCGATCCCCAGGCGCGAAGCGACCGGCGTCGATCATCGCGTCGATGCGCGTGGCGAGGGCGGACAGCGTCAACACGACATGCCGCCCGCCCAACGGTTTTTTTGGTCTGACCAACGTAGCAACATGACGCACAATCTACGCCGAACCGGCTCGCCCAGCCATGGAATTGGTCTGACCAGTGAAGAACTCAGCAGAACGCCCGCTCACTCCGGAACACCCGCTCGACACCGCTCAGCGGATCGACGAAGCGAAGCTCACGGGCGAGCAACCGTAGCGGACGATCGAACCCTACCCCCTCCGGCCGGAGTACCGGGTAATACGCATCGCCTTCGATCGGTGCGCCCAGCGTCGCCATGTGCACGCGCAGCTGGTGCTTGCGGCCACTGACCGGTTCGAGCCGATAGAGCCAGCGATCGGCGTGGCGGGCGATCACGTCCACCCGCGTTACCGCATTGGGGGCGCCCGGCGCCTGACGCATACGGAAAAACGGTTCGCCGCGCTCCAGTCGGCTGGCATGCTCGAACGGAAACACCCGCCCGGGCATTGGCGGCGCCCAGGCCTCGTACACCTTCACGATGCGCCGCTCGCGAAACAGCGCCGCGTAGGCGTCGCGCGTCGCCGGGCGCGCGGAAAAGATCACCAGACCGGCCGTCTCACGGTCGAGCCGGTGCAGCGCGACCAGGTCCGGATGGCCCAGGCGTCGGATGAGGCGCGCCGACAAGGTCTCCTCCACGTGTGCGCCCGTCGGCATGACCGGGAGGAACGGCGGCTTGTCCGCCACGACGAGGTCGTCGTCCGCATGCACCACGGTTTCGTCGAACGGTATGCGAGGCTCCGCCGCCACCTCGCGGCGATAGGTCAGCGTGGCGCCCGCGCGGTACGGCGCGTCGCTCGCCACCGCGTTGCCGTCGAGACGGACGGTGCCGCGCGCCATCCGGTCAAGCCAGTCCACCCGCGAGATGCGAGGAAACCGTGAAAGCAGGAAGTCGATCAGCGACACCCAGTCGCCCTGGGGCAGCACGAGGCGACTCGGTGGGACGATAGTCATGCGTCATTCTAGAACGCGCGGCCTATACTCGTTTCGACTCCCCATGACACGAGGACGTGCCGCCGTGATCGGCCGGTTCTTCAGGAAGTGGTTCGGCCGTCGTGCCCCCGTCCTTCCGGTTTTGCCCGGCCCAGTCGCCTGGCCGCCGTTCGACGCGGTGCCGACCGAGCCCACGCAAGCGGTCGACGCGATGGACACGGTCGACGCCGCGGACATCGAGGACCGCTTCTACCGCCTCGTGTTCGGTTTTCCTCCCTCGTCGGCGCGGGCGCCCTCGTTCGCCGAGCAGGCGGTGCTGAGACGGGTCCGTGACGCGTTCGGCGGCGAGCGGGTGGACGCGGCCACCCTGCCCCGCGTCGGCGCGATCCTGCCTCTGGTCATGCGCTCTCAACGAAGCGATGGTCCTGATGCTCGCGCCGTGCTCGCCTGGATACAGAGCGATCCGACGCTCGCGGGCGACATACTGCGCGTCGCCAACGGGCCGCGTTATCGCCGTGGGCACGACGTGTCGACGCTGGCCGAGGCCGCGACGGCGATGGGCCCGGACGGGATGCTTCGTGAGGTGGCCCGCGCCACGGTGCGGCCCCTCCTGCGCAGCGACGCCGGTCCGGCGAGTCGACTCGCGGGCGACCGCCTGTGGGAACACGCCGAGCGTTGCGCACACGCCTGCGCCGTGCTCCACGGGGCCGACGACATGGCGCTCGAGCCGTTCCTCGCGGGCATGGTGGGCCATGTCGCGGCGCAGACCGTAGATCGGAAGAGCGTCGTGTAGGGA